>NZ_JBQKCS010000005.1:0-242705 GCF_052122235.1 Acidaminococcus sp. HCP3S3_H5 | reverse complement strand
TAGCTTTGATTTTTTAACCTGGTTGTCATCCAGGTGACTCGATCTCATCACTAAAAGTGACTTGACCCGCACATCTGTCAACAATATTCAGTTTTCAGGGTTCCAACCTCGCTGTTTGTAACAGCTCATTTATATTAACAAATCATTTGGAATTTGTCAACAACTTTTTTCTTTGTCTTTCATTCCTCTGACTTGTCTGCTTCCTCAAAGAGAAAGCTTGTATATAATATCAAACCTTCTCTTTGCTGTCAACAGTTTTTTTCAGCCAGGCAGCCAATTTGGCATGAGGTCCTGCCAGAGGGCGCTGGTCCCACTCTTCCGGAGCCAGCCAGGCCCAGTCCGGAGATCCCTCCTCAGGACAGTCTCCTCCGTTCATCCCATAGCCGGTCATGTGCCAGATCTGGTGGGTGAACACATGCCTGTGATGCCACAGCTCCGGCCCTGCAGCTCCCTCCAGCAGCTGTTCCAGTCCTGCCCTGGCCTTGTCCGGGTCCGGATCCAGCACCATGGGGAATTCCCACATGGAAGCCAACATCCCTTTGGCCGGCCGTTTGTGGAGCAGATACCGGCCTTCCCGGCACACCAGGCCGCAGGCTGCCGCCAGTTCCTTCTGGGAGGCTTTGGCTTTGCGCACCGGCAAAACCTCCGTCTTCCCCTCTTTCAGAGCCCGGCAGGATTCCCGCAGGGGACATTCCCCGCACCGGGGATGTTTGGGGATGCATACTTCCGCTCCCAGGTCCATCATAGCTTCGTTAAAGTCCCCGGGCCTGTCTGCCGGTATGGCGGCTTCTGCCAGGGCCGTAATGGTTTTCTTTCCTTGGGTGCCGGTAATGTCTTCTTCCACTCCGTAAAGCCGGGCCAGCACCCGGAGCAGGTTTCCGTCCACTGCCGGAACCTTTTCCCCAAAGGCCATGGACAGGATGGCTCCCACCGTATAGGCTCCGATGCCTGGCAGGTCCCCCAGGGCCTTCCGGTCCCGGGGCAGCTGACCGTCCCATTCCACCATCACCTGCCGGGCTGCCTTGTGGAGGTTCCGTGCCCGGCTGTAATACCCCAGCCCCTGCCAGGCCCGGAGCACCTGGTCTTCCGGTGCCTGGGCCAGATCCCGGATGGTGGGGAACTGTTCCATCCACCGGTGGAAATACCCTTTTACCGTTTCCGTCCGGGTCTGCTGGAGCATGATTTCCGATACCCACACATGGTAGGGATTCCGGGGATGGGACTCCCGCCAGGGCAGCTCCCGCCGAAAGCCATCGAACCAGGCCAGGAGAGTTTCCGTCCAGTTATTTGGTTTCATCCAGATGGACCTCCTGGAACACAGAATCGATTACATGGTCCCCGTCCGGGGCAAAAAGGATGGTCCCCCGGAGCTGTTTCCCGGCCAGCAGCCGGGGCAGCCAGATCCGGTCCGCCTCCCACATTTCCTCATAGGGCAGCTGGTCCAGGGAAAACCACCTGGGTTCCATTTCTTCCGACAATCGGGGCACTCCCTGCCACCGGCGGACAAAATACACCATGCCTCCATGGGACCATGTGCCGTCAGAAGGCTGGTCAAAGTACAGATCCGCCATCAGGTCCAGGTCTTCCGGCCGGACCTCAAGGCCGCTTTCTTCCCGGAGCTCCCGTACGGCGCACTGGCGCATGGTTTCTCCCGGCTCGATTTTCCCTCCGAAGCCGTTCCACTTGCCCACGCCCATGCCCCGTCGCTTCCGGCCCAGGAGCACCCGGTTTTCTCCGTCCAGCAGATACACCAGTGACGTATCCCTCATTTGGTCAGCACCGCTTCCACCAGGGCCTTCAGGAACCGGAACCGGGGTTCCAGACTGCTGATCAGGCCGTATTCCGTTACCGCATGGCCATTGCCTCCAATGGGGCCCAGGCCATCCAGGGTGGGGATCCCCAGGGCGGAGGTGAAGTTGCCATCGCTTCCCCCGCCGGCAGCCTGCCACTGGAAGGAGATACCCTCTTTTTGAGCCACCTGCTCTGCCAGACGGCAGAAGGCCAGGGATTTTTCTGTAGGCTTCATGGGCGGACGGGCCACGCCCCCTTCCACCTGGACCTTCACCCGGTCATCGAAGGGATGAGCTTCCAGTTCCCGGATGGCCCGGTCGATCCGTTCCCCTTCGCTGCTCTTTTCGATCCGCACATCGATGACACACCGGCACTGGGCGGCCACCACATTGGCAGCGGTGCCCCCCTGTACCAGTCCGATATTCACAGTAGTGCCGGCAGCCCGGTCAGCCAGGGCAATGATCTTTTCTCCCCAGCGGATGAATTCATTGATGGCGCTGGCTCCTTTATCCGGGTTCACCCCGGCGTGGGATGCAATGCCCGTAAAGGTCAGTGTGTACTTGCAGATGCCCTTCCGCTGGTTCACCAGGTCCCCATTGGGCCGGGCACTTTCCATGATCAGGGCATGGTCCGCCTTCCGGGCTTCCCGTTCGATTACCGGCCGGGAATACCGGGAACTGATTTCCTCATCCGGATTGAACAGCAGGCAGATGTTCCCCTGGATTTTTTCCCGGCTCACCGCTTCCGCCAGGTACACCATGAACAGGTCCCCGCATTTCATATCCGCGGAGCCCGGGCCTTTGTACTGGTCTCCCTCAATGGAAAAAGGACGGTCCTTTACGGTGCCTTTGGGGAACACCGTATCCATATGGCCCAGGAGGATTACGTCATAATGGTCCGGGTTCCCCCACACTGCCTTTACGCAGGGGCCCACCTGGTCTCCCACGGAAATGGTTTCTGTATGCCAGCCGGCTCCCTCCAGCCGCCGGCGGATCCAGGCCGCCACCTGAGCGGTCCCTTCCGGGTCCCGGCTGAAGCTTTCCGTATTCACCAGGGTTTCCAGATCTTTCAGATAGTCCTGCACTGCCAATGTCATGTCCGATTCCTCCTTCTCCCGGCTCCCTGCCGGCACTGTACTGGCTCTATTATATCAGCTTCGTGTAAATTGTTCTCGGTGAAAAAAGAAAGGGTACTGCCCGTCTTGCGCAGCACCCTTTCTTTTTTACCGCTGTACCATCATTTTCACATCTGTCAGGAAATCCTCCTGCCGGGCCAGGGCTTTTTCCGCCTGGGTCAGGGTCACCGGCCGGAAATAAATGGTCTGTCCCGGCTTCATCTGGGCCAGCCTGGGCAGATCCGCCTGGATCACCTGTCCGATCTTGGCATAGCCCCCGGTGGTCTGCCGGTCCGCCATCAGGATGATGGGATTCCCGTCCGCCGGCACCTGGATGGACCCGAAGGTCACTGGTTCGGAGATCATCTCCAGGCTGCTGTCCCGGTAGTGGAGCGGTGCTCCGCTGAGCCGGTATCCCATCCGGTCCGACTGGGCCGTAATGGTGTAGCCGCTGTGGAAGAACTCCTGAAGGGTGGCATTGTCGAACCAGTCCGCCTGGAGTCCCTGGGTCACCCGAATGGGCTCCCCGGTAAAGAGGCCAGTGGTTTCCACAGACCAGCCCAGGGTGCTGAAAGGCTTGCCTCCCGTTTTGGCCAGCACAGCCTTCAGCCCTTCCTGTTCCGCCGTCAGTTCCCCGGTTTCCAGTTCCGTGCCGTCAGCCAGAGGAGCACCTCCCACTCCGCCGATTTTGGCCCGGAGATAGGTGCTTTTGCTGTTCATCACTGCCGGCACGGCAAAGCCCCCGGCCACCGTCAGATAGCCCCGGGCCCCCTGGGCCGCAAAGCCGAAGGACAGGGTGCTGTCTTCCTTCACATACACCGCCCGGTTGAGAGGCACCGGTCTGCCCCCCAGTTTCGCCCCCAGGTCCGCCCCGGTAAGGGCGAACACCAGTCCTGCCGGCAGCTTCAGGAAGGGCCCGCTCATGGTCATTTCCAGAGCCCCTTCCCGGGCTTTGTTGCCTACCAGGATATTCCCCAGTTTCAAACTGAACAGGTCCATGGCCCCGCTGACCAGGACCCCGTATTTCTGGAATCCGTACCGGCCCGTATCCTGGAGCGTAGTGAGAGGGCCGCCTTTTTTCACCATGATCTTCATTTCCGGCCACCTTCCTTCTCTTTCGCTGCCAGTTCCTTGTATTCCTCAGGAGTTATGCTGACAAATTCCAGCCGGTCACCGGCCTGGAGCAGGCTGGGATCTTCCAGATCCCAGGGACGGAACAGGGCCAGGGGAGTCCTGCCGATCAGCTGCCAGCCTCCAGGGGTTTCCAGGGGATAGGCACCGGTCTGGGAACCGGCAATGCCCACGGACCCGGCAGGGATGGCCAGCCGGGGAGTCTTCTTCCGGGGGGTGGCAATTTCCGGAGGCAGTCCTCCCACATAGGGGAAACCGGGGGCGAACCCGATCATATACACCAGATAGTCCCCGCCAGTATGGATTTTCACCACTTCTTCCGGCGTCATATGGTGGTACTCCGCCACTTCTTCCAGGTCCGGTCCGTATTCCCCGCCGTAGCACACAGGGATCCGGATCCGGTCCCCTTTCTTTTCCTTGGTGAACCGGATCCCTTCCAGGAGTTTTTTCACCCGGGCCGCCGCTTCCCGGTAGCCTTTGGACAGCCAGTGGTCCTCCGGCAGAGTAGATTCCCGGGCCAGTACCAGGGGATCGTAGAACACCGTCACACCGGTGTAGGAAGCTTCAAATTCCAGGAGTCCCGGGAAAGGATGCTGTTCCAGTTCCGTCACCAGAGCCCGGGCACACCGGAGGATCTCCGGGTCGATGGTATTGCCGAAGGAGACCATCAGGGCCCCTTCTCCCACCGGGCGGATCTGGGCAGCCTGCAGATATGCTGTTGCTTTTTCCATGGTTATTCCACCTTTTTATCCCAACAGTTTGGGGAGTAATTTGCCTGCTGTTTCCACTGCCAGGCAAAGCATCACAGCGAAGATGATCCAGCCGGTGACCGACAGGAACCGGGGATGCTGATAATCCCCCACAATGGCCTTTTTCCGGGATGCCAGGAGCAGTGCTCCCAGTACCAGAGGCAGGATCAGCCCGTTGAGGGCCCCGGCCAGGATCAGTACCTTCACCGGTTTGCCGATGAAAGCGAACACAGCAGCGGAAAAGATGATGAATCCAATGATCAGATACCGGTAGTTTTTGTTCAGTCCTTCACTGAAGGTACGGATGAAGGAAACGGAAGTATAGGCGCAGCCGATGACCGAGGTAATGGCCGCGGACCACATGACCACGCCGAAGATCTTGTACCCCACTTCCCCCACAGCCAGCTTGAACACGGAAGCCGGCGGGTTGGAAGGATCCAGGGTAAAGCCCTGGCTGATGACCCCCAGGGCCGCCAGGAACAGGAATACCCGCATAACACTGGTGATGCCGATGCCAGTCAGAGAGCTCCGGTTCACCTGGTCCAGCTTGTCTTCTCCGCAGATTCCCGCATCCAGCAGCCGGTGGCCGCCGGCGAAGGTGATGTATCCGCCTACGCTGCCTCCCACCAGGGTGACGATGGACATCAGATCGATGTGCTCAGGCATAAAGGTCCTGGCCACCGCTTCCCCCACTGGAGGATGGGAGGTCACCGCCACATAGACAGTGAGCAGTACCATGACGCCTCCGGCAATCTGGGCGAACTTGTCCATCAGGGTTCCCGCCTCTTTGCTGGAAAAGATGAAGATGGCAATGGCCGCGCTGATGAGAGCCCCCACAATGGGAGAGATCCCGAACAGCACATTGAGCCCCAGGCCGGCACCCCCAAGATTGCCGATGTTGAAGGCCAGGCCCCCGAACACCACAAAGGCGGACACCAGATATCCCAGGCCGGGCAGCACCATGTTGGCAATGTCCTGGCCGGGCTTTTTGGCTACGGCAATCACCCGCCACACATTCAGCTGGGCAATGGCATCGATGATGATCATGGCCAGGATGGCGAAGCCGAAGCTGGCTCCCAACTGGCCGGTAAAGACAGTGGTCTGGGTCAGGAAGCCCGGCCCGATGGCGGATGTGGCCATCAGAAAGGCTGCCCCCAGCAGCACGCTGATGTTGGATTCTTTTTTCATAACAACTTCCCCCTCATTTGGATCCTGTTATGGTTTTTCTGGGCTTTTGGAAACGGTCCGGCTGCTTTTTCTCTTTTTTACAGCACGCTCAGATCCGCATTCTTCACGTCGGTGATGAACATGTGTCCCGGCGCATGGGTGATCATGAATTCCGGCTTCACCGCCATGGCCACCGCCTGGGGCGTCACCCCGCAGGGCCAGAACACCGGCACTTCCCCTTCCCGGATGGTGGAGGGATCTCCAAAATCCGGTTTGCTGATGTCCTGGATGCCGATGGCCGCCGGGTCGCCGAAATGGATGGGAGCCCCATGGACATTGGGCATCCGGCTGGTCACCTGGATGGCCCGGATGGCCGCTTTGGGAGTCATGGGACGCATGGAAACCACCATGGGCCCATGGAACACCCCGGCCGGAGTGCAGGGAATGTTGGTGATGTACATGGGCACATTGTGGTTTTCCGTAATGTGCCGCACATCCAGCCCCGCATCCAGCATGGGCCCTTCAAAGGAGAAGCTGCACCCCAGCAGGAAGGCCACCAGGTCATCCCGCCAGTACCCGCTCAGGTCCGTCACTTCGTCGGTCAGTTCCCCGTGCCGGTAGATCCGGTATTTGGGGATGTCATACCGCAGGTCCGCATCCGGGGCCACCGCTTTGGGCACCGGGCTCCCCACTTCCGTTACGTCCAGCACCGGACAGGGCTTGGGATTCCGGGTGGTGAACAGGAGGAAATCAAAGGCCAGTTCCCTGGGCAGCACCACCAGGTTGGCCTGGGCATACCCGTTGCACATGCCGCTGGTGAAGCTGGTGATTTTCCCTTCCCGGATCAGTTTCCGGACTTCACTGGGATTCATTTGGCTGTAATCCATAAGCAGATTCTCCTTTGCATGAAATTATTTCAGGAAGCTGCCGGCGGCAGCAATCTCCACCCCGTTTTCCTGGAGGGCTTTCCGGATCTTCTGGGTAAACAGCAGGGCCTTTTCCCCGTCCCCATGGACGCAGATGGTATCCGCCTTCACCGGGATCACCTTGCCACTGAGAGTGGTCACCTGGCCCTTCAGCACCATGGACAGCACCTGGGCGATGGAGGCCTCTTCATCGGTGATCATGGCACCGGGCTGGGTCCGGGGAGTCAGAGAACCGTCTTCCTGATAGCTCCGGTCTGCAAACACTTCAGAAGCCACTTTCAAACCGACTTTTTCCGCTGCCTTGACGCTTTCGCTGCCAGCCAGGGCAAACAGGATGATTTCCGGATCCACATCATAAATGGCCTGGGCAATGGCTTCCGCCAGGGCCGGATCCTTGGCCGCCATATTGTACATGGCCCCATGGGGTTTCACATGCTGGAGCCGGGTACCTGCCGCTTTGGCAAAGGCGCTGAGAGCCCCCACCTGGTACACCACCATGGCGTACACATCCGCCGGGGAAACGGCCATTTTCCGCCGGCCGAATCCGACCAGATCCGGATACCCGGGATGAGCCCCCAGGGCACAGCCGCTTTTCACTGCCAGATCCACGGTTTTCTTCATTACGGAAGGATCCCCGGCATGGAACCCGCAGGCAATGTTGGCCGAAGTCACCAGAGGCAGGACCTTGTCATCCATCCCGATTTTGTAAGCGCCGAAGCTTTCTCCCAGGTCAGAATTCAAATCGATTTTCATATTACTACTCCTTTCTTTATGCTACGCTACGAACATTAACGATATTACCATGATTTTTGTTTCCGATTAACTCTGTCACAATTTCTTCACCTTATACTGTATACACACCTCTATTGTGTCAAATTTGTAATACATTCACAAAATTTCACCCCAGCATCTTCAGGATGGTCTGGAGACTCATGTACAGCATCACGGCGAACACCAGCCAGCCGGTGTAGAACAGGAAAGAAGAATGTTTGTAAGCCCCCACGATTTTTTCCTTCTTGGCCGCCAGCAGCAGAGAGCCCAGCACAATAGGCAGGATCAGGCCGTTCAGGGCCCCCACCACCACCAGCACCGTCACCGGTTTGCCGATGAAGGAGAAGATGAAGGAGGAGAACAGGATGAAACCGATGATCAGGTACCGGTGGTATTTTTCCAGCACCGGGCTGAAGGTCCGGATGAAGGAAACGGAAGTGTAGGCGCAGCCCACCACGGAAGTGATGGCCGCAGACCACATCACCAGCCCGAAGATCTTGTACCCCAGGTCACCGGCGGCCAGTTTGAACACAGAAGCCGGCGGGTTGGCCGGGTCCAGGGTCAGCCCCTGGGAAATGACCCCCAGGGTGGCCAAAAACAGCAGCACCCGCATCAGGCTGGTGATGCCAATCCCCATGGCGGAGCTTTTGTTCACTTCCTTCATGTTTTCCACCCCGGTGATCCCTGCATCCAGCAGCCGGTGCCCCCCGGCAAAGGTGATGTAGCCCCCTACACTGCCCCCTACCAGGGTGACGATGGACATCACATCCACCGTATCCGGCATGACGGTTTTGGCAATGGCCAGGCCCACGGGAGGATGGGAAGTGATGGCCACGTAAATGGTCAGAAGCACCATCAGACCTCCCACAATCTGGGCAAACCGGTCCATCAGGGCCCCGGCACTTTTATTGAGGAAAATGAACACGGCGATCACCGTGCTGATGAGAGCCCCGGTTACTGGGGAAACTCCCAGGAGCACATTGAGGCCCAGGCCAGCGCCCCCAACGTTTCCGATGTTGAAGGCCAGACCCCCGGCCACCACCAGGGCGGAAACAAAATACCCCAGCCCGGGCAAAAGGGCGTTGGCAATGTCCTGGCCGGGCTTTTTGGACGCCGCGATGATCCGCCACACGTTCAGTTGGGTAATGGCGTGGATCAGGATGGTGGCCAGGATCACAAAGCCGAAGCTGGCCCCCAGTTTGCCGGTGAACACCGTGGTCTGGGTCAGGAATCCCGGTCCGATGGCCGAGGTGGCCATCAGGAAGGCCGCCCCCAGCAGTACACTCCAGTTGGATTCTTTCATGATTGTACTCCTCCGTTCCGTCATTCAATTCTGTAAATTCTGATACAAAAACTTGAACTGCTGCCTTCCTGCGGTCCCCCTTTCCCATTCCAGCGTAATAAAGTGCACGCCTTTATTATAACCGAAAGCTTAACCTGTATTCATTAGAATTTATGGATAATTTGATTTATGTAAAAAAAGAAGTCAGACCGGCACCGGCCGGTCTGAAAGTTCATCGTTTGTCGTTAACCAGTAAGGATAGCAGATGCTCCCGCATCTGCTTTTGACCATAAAACCCGGAGGCCGGGAAGGGCCCGCCTGCGGCAATCCCCTACAGCGTTGGGGTCAGCGGACCAATGGAAAATCACAGAAACGGGATTGTCGAAAAATCCGTCCTCCTGACCCATATCCCCAACCTCCGGTACCAACGGCGTAGGGGCGTGCCACAGGCCCGCCCTTCCCGGCCTGCGGATTTCATACGTTTTCAGGAACCCGTCCCGGATTCCCTCCAAACTCTTCCCTCTGCTCGATCCCATTCAGAACTGCCAGCTCACCCCGGCATTCACCTGCCATTTGGTGCGGATCTGGCTGCTGAAGGTCCGGCTTACATCTGCGTATCCCTGGATCTTGGGACTGAACCGGTAGGTTCCTCCAAACCCGGCTTCCCACCAGCTGTCCCCGTGGTCCACGGCCGTTTCCAGGGTTTCCCCGTTCCGGGCCGCCATGGCCACCGTCTGGGCCCCGCCGAATTCGTGGAGCCAGGATACCTTTCCGTAATAATCAAAGGGATGCTTTCCCTCCTTGTGGCTCTTGCCGATCAGGATCCCCAGCCGTCCGATGGCGCTGTTGTACCCTTCCCGGTACACGTCCGTACCCCGGCTGGTGGTGTACCGGGTGCTGCTCAAGTGGCCCAGCACCAGCTGGCTCTGGGGTTCCAGGAACAGTTCTTTATCCTTGTCCAGGTACAGGGTCTTCCCGTATTCCACGCTCAGGCTCTGTTCCCGGGTCCGGTAATCCGCCTTGTCCGGATAAGGCCCCCAGGTGCTGATGTGGCTGTCGTCCCGGCCCACCCGGGCCACCACATCGGTGTAGCTGCCATGGCTGCCGTACCAGGTGCCGTAGAGGCCTCCGGCCAGGGTATGTTCCCGGCCGCTGCCGGTTTGGTAATCCGGGGAGGCGATTCCCCGTTCCCCGAAGAATCCGTACACGCTTCCTGGGTTGTGGTGCACATCGTACCCCAGCTGGAACAGGTTGTACCGACTGGTAAATCCCGGTCCGCTGAACCGGCCGCCCCGATTCCGGGCCCACAGACCATCTGCATCGTCACTCTGGAACTTCCGCTGCCGCAGGTTCCCCCGGCGCTGGCGGAGGGTATCCAGGCTCAACCGGTAGAACCCGTACACACTGTCCCCGCTGTTGAGCACCGGACGGGTGTCCGCATTTACGGTCTTTTCCAGTTTGGTCAGGTACCATTCCGTGTCCTGGGCATCCGTCACCCCCATGGAGTTCCGCACATAGGACCCGTTCTGGATGGTGGGCGTCACATCCCACAGGCCGCCCCGATTCAGGTTTTCACCGGTAAAGGAAGCCCTGCCGCGGTCATCGGTGACCAGCAGCAGATGCCGGGTCCCGGTGACTTCCTTCCCCCGGGCAAAACTGGCGTCATAAACCTGGATTTTCCCGGAAGCACCATCTTCCGCCTCTTTCAGGTGCACCTTGTCCCCGTCGATCTGGCTGTCCAGGTCTGTTTTCATGTAGAAGATCCCGTTGCTGCCTCTGAAAGTGTCAGCCGACAGCTGCTGATACGCCGGATTGGCCGCCATGTTGACCATAGCCCCGCTGTCGAGGGTAAGATGGGTGACAGAACTGTCCCCGGTCATATTCCACCGGGCCCCGTTGGCCAGGTCCAGTTCCAGTTCACTGCCCTCTCCCTCCACACCAGAAGCCCCGGTAAAGAAGGAATCCCCCGTATCCAGCACGGCACGAATCGTGCCCCCATTGCTGGCCAGCATGTTCCCCTGGATGGTTTTCCGGGTGCCGGCGGCCGTCAGGTCGATAATACTGTCCGTGTCCTGGCTGAACAGGGAGTACTGGCCCCCCATAATGTTGGCGCTGCCTGCAAAGATAACGGCGCCGGATGTTTTGCTTTCTACACCACGGCCTTCCGCC
Organism: Acidaminococcus sp. HCP3S3_H5; assembly: GCF_052122235.1. NCBI lineage: Bacteria > Bacillati > Bacillota > Negativicutes > Acidaminococcales > Acidaminococcaceae > Acidaminococcus > Acidaminococcus sp. HCP3S3_H5. Next base: position 231,605 of record NZ_JBQKCS010000005.1, on the reverse strand, counting down.
GCAACGGTGGCATTGTCCAACAGGCTGGTGATTCCCTGGGAAAGGCTGGAAATACCCACGCCGTTTTCCCCTTTTACCGTAACAGAAGCATTTTCACCAACAATCGTTTTCCCGCCTTCTTCACTGACAATCCCTGTTCCTTCGCTGCCGGTTACGGTAATGGAGGCGTTATTTCCCAGACTGGTGATGCCATCGTAAAAACTGTAAATGCCTTTGCTGCCTCCCAGATCTTCTGATTTTTCCCCGGTTACGGTAATGGAGGTATGGTCACCTGCAACAGTATATCCGTTATTATAGCTGACAATCCCCATTCCGCCTTTACCATTTACAGCGATGGAGCCGCTTTCCAGAGAGGTGGTTCCACTATCGGTATAAATCCCCATTCCTTCCAGACTGTTTACGGTAATGGAAGTATCGGTTCCCGTCAGGGTGGTACCTCCATAACTGGAAATCCCTATAGCATTCCCCCCGGTGTTGGACACGGTAATGGATGCACGGTTTCCGACTGAGGCAGTGCCCCCGGATTCGGTGTCAATGCCGGCAATACTTCCTCCATTTCTGTTTGTGGCTGTCAGAGAAGCATCATCGCCGATTTCAGCATTTCCGTTGTCACTGGTAAAAATGGCATATGTAAAACCATCTCCTTTGTTGTCTGCCGTAACGGAAAGTCCATCTCCTGCCACTGTTTTCCCCTGGCTGCCGGTATTTATCCCGTAAGCAGCCACCGACGCATCGGCTGCAACAACCACATTGCGGCCCAAGATAGTGGTTCCCTTATCTTTTGTAAATATCCCAGTCACAAAACCAGCAGGGCTGGATACCTGAATCCGTGCTGAGTCTCCCAGGGTCGTTTTCCCTCCCTCATTTTGGGTAAGGACACCTGTGGCATCATATCCATTAGACGATTCTACCGTGGCATCAGGTCCCAGTTCAACAACCGATCCATTGACAATCATTCCATAGCTGCGCGTGTTTTTGTATGGGCCACTGGAGCCTGTAGTAACCAGTTCGGGATTCACTGTTGCTGTGATGGAAGCCTGTTCTCCCAGCGTTACGGCTGTACCGGCCTGGGCTTCCAATCCAATCACATTATGGGTACCATCCGTTTCCTGGATTGCCTGGATAGTGGTCTGCGCACCGCCCAGCAGACTGCTTCCCTGGTCCTTGACTTCCAAACTGATGATATCCCATTTACCATCTCCATCAATGGATCCACCAGCCGTTGTAATCGTTTCACTTTGCTTTCCCAGATCCAAGGCAGCCCCCTGGGACACTTGTATGCCTATGATATTCTTCAGCCCTATCTCCAACGGCTCTGCATAGGCAGTGAATGGACTTTTGGTTTCATCTGCCATCACCGTATCCCTGGTTACCGAAATCCCGATCTTATCATGTGTCTCTGCCGCTGCAGGCAGGGCCACCCCCCACACCGCCATGGATGCCAGTGCAAAAACGATTTTTCTTTCCACGCCCGTCATACCAACACGCCCCCTGTCCAACTTCGGATTCCCTGTTCGGTCTGTTTTTCAATGATTCATATTGATTTTATTTTCTTTCTCAAAAGGAATTATTATCCATTCAGTGGTGTAAAAAGTCCTTGTTCCCGGATTTTTCCACCCCACTGCAATCCGTTCCTTTTCCGCATCTTCACTATACCAGTAACTACAGGATTTTCCCATTATAGGAAACTTAACCGGGCCATAAACTTTGGTTAATGGAACAAGTCCATGCACCTGTCCCAGGGCTGTATCCAGAAAAACAAAAAAGCCCTCCGGCCCCGTGCTGCCTTTTATCCAGGTAAAGCGCAGGAGCGAAGGAGAACTTTTTTATGTTAGGTTTTTGTTAAGAATGATATTGAAAATTTAAAAGGAGAGGATTCGTTGATCGTTCATCGTGAGTCGTTATGGAAGGAACCCGTGACCGAGTTCCTTTGAATAAAGACGCAGCTAACGCTGCTAACCCACCACCATTGCGCAAGCGCAACGGTCCCCCGCCCTTGCAAAGGGCGGATAGTGACACTAGGGCACGGCCCACGTGTCACGAAAGCAATGTGGCGAAGCCCCGAGCGTATCTCCGCCCTTCGTAAGGGCGGGGGTCGCCGCCCGGCATTTTTTGGCGTTCTCCACAGGTATCTCCGCCCTTTGCAAGGGCGGGGGACCAGCCGATAGGCTGGTGGTGGGTTAGCAGCGTAGGGCTGCGTCTCTCTTCAAAAGCATCTGCCTGCGGCAGATGGTCTCCTTTGGCGTGAGACGGAAAAGCGGCTTTGCCGCTTTTCACACTCCCTGTCATCCTCTTCCTTTGATCACCCGGACCCGCTGGATGGTGGGATTGCCGTTTTTGTCTTTGGCAATGGTGTCCACCCGGATCCGTTCCAGTTCCGGTTCGAACTCATTCAGGAGCCGTTCACTGAGCCGGGCGCCCTTCTGCATTTCCCGGTAGACCACCATGGCGAATTCGTACCGGCTCATCATCCGGTCCCCTTTGAATTCTCCGTCCGGATACCCTTCCACCATGCCGTTTCCGTACAGCTGGGCGATTTCCTCATAGGCCCAGTGGTTCTTTTCCACATCCGGGAACAGTTTGGTCAGGGTGGGATCCAGCTTCCGGCCGGCGGATACATCCACCAGGGCTCCCCGGAGGTTTTCCACTTCTTTCCGCAGGTCCTTGATTTCCTTGGCCATGGCCACCCGGCTGTTGGACACATGGTTGTGCTGGCCCAGTTTGAAGGTAGCGCCCACGTTCACCATATTTTCACCGCCGCCGGTGCTGCCTCCCAAGCTGAGCATTACATCCTCGTTGGGCCGGTAGAAGGCCCCCAGGGCCACGGCGTTGGCGCCGCTGTAACTGCCGGCACCCACGGCGAAATCCAGTTTGTCGTCCGGATCGAAATCCAGAGGATGGAGAGCCGCCAGGGCTGCCGCATTGGCCCCTGCCCGGTCCACCCGGGCGTCCAGTTTGGTAATGCGGCTTCCCATGTTCTGGACGTCCCCGGTAAGATTCCTGATGTCTCCCGTATTTTTCTCCACATCCGTACTGATTTTTTTCAACTGAGCCACGTTCACCGCATCGGTGTCCCGGGTCCCGGCGGCCACACTGGTGATCTGCCGGGTCAGTTCCGTTCCGCTGCCTACGGCCACGGCGGCTCCTGTTGCCACCCAGGTGGAGGAAGTATCTGTGGAGGCCTGTTTAGTGGAAGGATCATAGCCGGCTTCTCCCGCTTCCACCGAAGCCAGGGACCCGCTCCCTAGGGCCACGCCCCCTTTCACTGTCGCATTGGCATTGTGGCCCAGGACCACCACATTCTGCTGGTCCGTAGCAGTCACATTGTCCGCCGAACCAATCACAATACTGTTGATGGCGGAAGAAAGAGTACGGTTATCCCCCAGCAACAAAGCCGTATCCGTATCTTCCACCGTATTGCCGGACCCGATCACGGACACATGCTGGACATTGGAAGCGGTATTTTTGTATCCGGAAATCATATTGTTCGTACTGACGGCTCCGCTGGTCCCGGTCACCTGGTTCCCCACCCCGATAATGGCTGTTTTCTGGGTGTAATCCGCCTTGTTCCCGCCCCCGATGGCCAGGGTGGCCCCGCCGCTGTCGGAGGCGGCAATGGCCGTCCGAAGTTTGTCCGCAAAGGCTTTGGCGGAATCTCCGCTGTCCGTGGGAACACCGTCCAGACTTGTCACTGAATTGGTGATTTCGTTCCCGGCCCCATAAATCAGCGCCCCGTTGGAATTGACCGCCCGGTTGGCTACCCCGCTGATGGTATTGGCAATCCCTGCATAATAGTTTCCTCCCATGGATTCAACGCTGTTCAGAGCTCCGTTGATGGTGGCCCCCAGGTTCTTCACCGGATTGGCCGTACGGCCCCCGTTGTATTCACTGGAAATGATGTTGTACACACCGGTGCTGGTGGTGAACGCCCCGTTGCTGAAGCTGTTGGCCCCGATGGTGGTGGCATATACATTTAGGGCACTGGTCCGGGTGGAAGCACTGTCCACGGTAGTATCTCCCAGTTCTCCCTTGTAATTGTGGGACCCAATCATGATGCTGCCGGTACGGGCAAAGGTATTGTCCCCCATGGCAATGCTCCCCACGACCTTTGTGGGATCGGCCGGGATCCGTGCGGAAGACCACCAGCTTCCGCTGTAGGTTGTCTGGCCAAAGGCAAAACTGGCTTCTCCTCCTCCGGCCATATTTTCGATCCTGGCATTTTTGCCAATGGCGATGCTGCCGCCCTGGCTGGCGTAGTTGTTGATGTTGGCTCCGTTTCCCACCGCAATATCCCCGGTAGCATTGCTGGCTCCGTTGGAATAGGAAATGCCGGCCCCTTTGCCAAGGGCCACATTCTCTGCTTTGGGAGCGCTGCTTCCTGTGCCCACAGCCACACCATTGCCGGATCCTGCTGCACTGTCCGCCCCATAGGCGCAGTTGCCCAAAGCGGCCAGGACCAGCAGAGTCAAAACAGCACCCCGTACTTCTTTTTGTCCTTTCCTTTTTGCCGTTCCTGACAGTTTCATACCACCTGATACAAATTTGTTCATATGCTCTCCTTTTTCCCCATGAATCCTTGCCTATTTGGTGGTATAATCCTATCAATATGTCATTTTATTTACAATATGTATATAATATAAATAAAATATCTTTACATTAGTCCAATTTTATATTTCATCTATCTATATCATCAACAACTCCCGCTTTTTTCTTTTCCTTTCTGTTTCCCTTCTGTCTTGTAGCTGTATGGTCCTTGCCTGTCCCCTGGAAAACCTCTCTGTCCTCCTGTCCCATAAGAAATACCCTGCCATTTTCAGCAGGGTACCTGGATTATCCATGTGAAGAGGGCTGTTGCATGGGCAACAGCCCTCTTCACATTACTTCCCATAATGTTTTTTGCTGTCTTCCACGGTCCGTACTCTTTCGATACTGGGATTGCCGTGTTTGTCTTTTTCGATCACGTCGATGCGGATGTATTTCAATTCCCCGTCGAACTCCTTCACCAATCTGCCCAGGGTACCATCCTGATCCAAAGCCGGATTGGACCCGGCTCCGGCCATAATGGCCCGATAGACCAGGGCTGCGAATTCATACCGGGTCATCATCCGGTCCCCTTTGAATTCTCCATCCGGATACCCTTCCACGATTCCCGCTTTGGCCAGTTTGGTCACGTAGTCATAGGCCCAGTGGTTTTCAGGGATATCCGGGAACAGGGTGTCTTTGTCCACTTTCAGCACCGTCCTGCCGGCCATCTGGTTCATCAGGGTCTTCAGCTGCTGCATTTCCCCATCCTGTTTGGCCACCAATTCCTTCAAACTCCGGATTTCCTTGGCCATGGCCACCCGGCTGTTGGATACATGGTTGTGCTGGCCCAATTTGAAGGTGGCCCCCACATTCACCATGTTTTCACCGCCGCCGACGCTGCCTCCCAGGCTGAACATCACATCCTCGTTGGGCCGGTAGAAAGCCCCCAGGGACACTGCATTGGCGCCGCTGTAACTGCCGGCACCCACTGCAAAGTCCAGTTTGTCGTCTGGATCGAAATCCAGAGGATGGAGAGCCGCCAGGGCTGCTGCATTAGCCCCCACCCGGTCTACCCGGGCGTCCAGTTTGGTGATGGACCGGCCCACCTGGTTCACGGCAGAATCCAACTGGTTCTTGTTCACCGCATCGGTTCCCTGGGTACCCGGTGCCACATCGTGGATCTGGCTTCCGCCCATGGAAATGTCTCCTGTGGCCAGCTTGATGTCCCCGCCTTTGCTGCTGTCACTGCTCTTGATGGTGATTCCGTCGCTGGTCATGGTAGTATTGCCGGTGGTGACACTGGTAAGCCCGGTAAGGTCTTTGGCCAGTTTCACAGACAGACCGCTGTCTCCGTTCTTCACCACGCCGATGTTCCCGTCGGACAGATTGTCCGCCTGGGCACCGCCGGTGAGACTCAGATCCTGGCCCAGGCCCACGGTCAGCTGCTGGCCGTCGTCCCCGGTAAACTTCCGTCCGCCGGAGATTTTGTCATCCACCACTTTCAGCTGGTCTTCCGTAGCGGCCCGTCCGGACTGGATATTGGAAGCATCCCAGTTCTTGTTGTCCAGACCGGTCAGATAGCTGCCAGCATCCGGGTTGGCTCCGCCGCCATTCTGATTCCCCAGGACTGTTTTGCCCCCCAGGATGATCTGGGCCTTGTTCCCGTCGATTTTCACCTGTTTGGACGCATCATCAGCATCCCCCAGAGTAATATCGTCATTCAGGTTCACTTTGTTGTCGGCATCCACGGTGATGTTCTTGCCGCTTTTGGCTTTCACTGCGTCTGCTACTTTGCCGGCTTCTTCTCCGATGATGGTATGCACATCCCCAACACTGGCGGCATTGTTCCAGTTTTCCTGGCCGGCCGTACTGGTGTCGTAGACCTGCCCGTGGATGCCGCTGCCCATGTTGGTGATCTGCTGCTGGCCACCATTGATGCCGTCTTTGGTAATGGTGATGTCACCGACTTTGACTTGGTTGGTATCCACTCCATCTTTGTTGATAGTAGTTTCGCCGGCTGTTACGCTGCCATCCATACCCAGATGGATGTCTTTATTCAATTCCACTTGAATGGCACCATTGTCCACTTTGGTAGAGATGTTGGTTCCGTCTCCTTTGACAGTGACCGTTTCTCCCAGGTTTTTCTTCACAGAGTTCCCATCATCGGCAGCCAACCCAAAGCCGCCGTTGACACCGGCATTTTTGATTTCATTCAGCTGAGACAGATTTACTGCATCTGTATTTGCCGTCCCATTGGCCACGTTGTGGATCTGCTGCCCACCCATGGAAACATTCCCCTGAGAAATCTGGATCTTGCTGTTTTCATCGGCACCGCTGAGTGTCAGTCCAGACCCGTTGAGCAGGGTATTCCCCATGGTCACGGAACCGTTGGCTCCCAGGTTCAGATCCTTGTTCAATTTCACCAGCAGCTGACCGTTGTCGCTGTCCTGGCTGGATACCACACCGATGTTCCCATCCGTGAGGTCGGCTTCATTCTTGGCATTGCCCTTGACGTTGACCTGCTTGTTCAGTTTCACAGCAGAAGCCGTGCCAAAGTCGCCGCCGAATTTCAGGCCGTCATCCAGGGTGGCAGCTTCGTGGGTATCACCCTTCGGATCTTTGTAAACAATCCGGGTCATGGTTTCCCCATCCTTGCCGTTCAGGCCAGGTGTACCTGCCGTCGTCCAGATATCCGTAATGCCGTCTTTCCCGTTGAGACCGATATGGCCTTCGGCACCATCGACGCCGTCTTTCCCGTCGATGCCTTTGATGGTGACGCCATCTTTGCCGTTTTCTCCCTTGATGGAAATGCCGTCTTTGCCGTCGATGGCCACGCCGGAGTTCCCGTCGGCCCCGTTGATGCCCATATGGCCATCCTGGCCCGGAGCGCCGTCTTTCCCGGCACCGCCGATGTTCAGGTTATCATTGAGTTTCAGGTCGTAGGTGGTCAGACCATTGGAATCCGTAGAGGATTTCAGCTGGAGATTGGTTCCGGTATAGGTATCCGTCCCAGCTTTCGTTCCCCCTTCCACGGTAATGGCAGTCTGCTTGCCAGCCATATTTTTCACTTCGTTCAGCTGGGACAGATTTACTGCATCTGTATTTTCCGTCCCATTGGCCACGTTGTGGATCTGCTGCCCACCCATGGAAACATTCCCCTGGGAAATCTGGATCTTGCTGTTTTCATCGGCACCGCTGAGTGTCAGTCCGGACCCGTTGAGCAGGGTATTCCCCATGGTCACGGAACCGTTGGCTCCCAGGTTCAGATCTTTGTTCAGTTCGATTTGGAGATCTGTACCATCTACTTTGGTCGCAATATTCTGGCCGTCGCCCTTTACCTTAATCGTACTGCCCAGATTTGTAGATGTACTTGCATCATCATCTGCGGAAAGCCCAAAACTGCCGTCACCAAGCACTTGATTTATAGTATTGATGTCACCGGCCACTTGGGTGCCCAAACTGTACAGCTGATCTTCCGTAGCAGCCCGACCTGATACATAAGTAGACGGATTCCAAGTGGTGTTGGTCAAATTGTACGCATAGTTCCCCGCCGGTACTACAGTATGAGTTGAAGTCTCTAAATCCCCATCATTTACATGTCCAACAGTCACGCCACCGATAATAGCCCGGCCATTGGTTCCGTCCAATGTAATGCTCTTCTTGCTATCGCTATTGGTAATGGTAATACCAGCCGATTCCATCTTTGTGTTCCCAGCAGTGACGGAATCCAGGCTCTTCAGATCTTTGGCCAGTCGGAAGGTGATCTTATTGTCGCCTACAATGGTACCGATATTGGCATCGGTGGTCAGCTGGCCTTTGGTCAGAGTCGTGCCGTTGTCAGCAGCACCGGTCAAAGTCAGATATTCATCGACCAGACGGGTTACGTTCCGGGCCACACCATCTGAGCCGTAACGGGTATTGCTGCTGTCTTCCTTGGCATCCCCGATGGTGGCCAGCATGGTGTTTTTCCACTGGGCCACGTTCACCGCATCCGTATCCTGGGTACCAGCGGCCAGGCCCGTCAGCTGGCGGGTGTAGGTGGTGCCGCTCAGGCCGTCGGTACCAATGGAAACAGCGCCCAGATTGCTTTGCCATACGGTAGACTTAGGGTCGATGGTACTGGTCCAGGTGCCCCCTGTGCTTTCCGTAGAGTTTTTGGCCGATGCCCAAGTATACCAGCGGCCGCCTATAGCTGCCGAAGTACTCCAGCGGGGACCACCCGCCGCACCAGCAGCACGGCCTACAGAGGAGTTACTGCCAAGGGCTATGCTGCCGACACTGCCATTAGCTGTAGCTCCGCTGCCGATGGCGATGCTGTCCGCATTGTTGGCCTTGGCACTGTCACCAATAGCCACGGATTTCCCCAGATTGGCCAGGGCTGCATTCCCCAAAGCCACACCGCCGGCTTCCCGGGAATGGGCACTGGTACCGATGGAAACGGCATTGTTTACATTGCTCCGGTTATCGCCATTACCGGCACTGGTGCCAATGGCAATTTCCCCTTCGGAAAGAGCCGCCGCCTGATAACCGGCAGCCACACTGTTTTTTCCCTGTGCTTTGGCTTCCGGGCCCACAGCCGTTCCATTTTCACCACTGCCATCTGCTTCTTCGCCTATCGCTACTGCAAAACGCCCAGCTGCTTTTGCTTTGGCGCCTACTGCAATGGCCCGGGTAGCCGTAGCGCTGGCTTCTTCCCCTACAACGGTACTGCGGGCCCCACTGGCAGTAGCTTCTGAACCAAGAGCTGTGGCCAACTGCGCCGAAGCCTGAGTTCCATGGCCCAATACGACCGTTCTGTCGCCTGTAGATTGGCTCTCTGCCCCCAGGCCCAGGGCATAATATCCCGTTGCCTGCGCTGTTTCTCCAATGGCAATGGCACCCTTGCCATTCCAATCCGTATCGATATCGGTGGTCCGCTCATTTCCGGCGACTGCCCCATTTCCCAAAGCAATGGAGTTGCTGGACAACGACTTGGCATTCACACCGATACCCATGCTGTTTTCATACTCCAGCATCACTGACGTCTTATCAGCTTTTGTTCCTGTAGCCCCAGATTTCTGCCCGACCTGGACATTCTGGCCGAGGGCAATTCCATGGACCGCATTGATGGTATTGGCGGATCCGATGGCGGTGGAATTGCCGGAACGCCCATTGATACTGTTGTCATGGCCCACAATGACCCGGCCGCCCTGGGCATAAGCTCCGGTTTTATTAGTTTCCACATAGGAAGCCGTGGGCGTCTCAGCTGTATTGTTGGCCCCGATGACTACATCGTCCTTCCCATTGGCAACGGCAGTATTGCCAATGGCAATGGCATTCTGGGCCGTCCCCCGGATACCTGTGGTACTGCCATCCTGGGCATACGTATAACTGCCTCCCACATGGGCCGAATGACCGATGGCGATGGCATAGTCGGACAGAGCCTGGCTGCCCCAGGCCAGGGCCACTGCCGTATCCCCGGAAGCCTGGCTGCCGCCGCCCACGGCCAGGGCGCCCTTGCCATTGGCAGAAGATCCGCTCCCCACTGCCAAGGTATTGGTATCCCCATTAGACGTAGTCCCGGCATCCACCGAACTGGCGGCCCATACCGGATGCACGCCGCTCAGCAGCAGGCCACCGGCTGCACAGACAGCCAAGAGACTGGTCTTCAGGCTCTTCCCTGCTCCGCCGCTGATTCGTTCACTTTTGTCCTTCCCATGGCTCTTGGCCAATTCGGACACCACCACATAGGCGTTCCGCACCTTGCTCCAAATGACCTTGTAAATTCTGTTCATGGTTTCTTTCCTCCCCGGGCCCTTCTGCCCCTGTTTGCCCTATGGGCAAATTTCTATTTTTTGAAAAAATTATGTTTTTATGAAATTTCTGTTTCACGTTGAATTTTCTTTCAGGAATAATTATTGATTCATTCGTAAAAAAATAATCTCTGCGAGCTGTTTTCTCCCCTTTCAGCAAATCCATGCCGTTGATCCGGTTCTTATGCTACCATTCTCAGGAGAGTTTTTACAACTTGTAAAGATTATTTATAATTTATGTATATTCTAGTGTTATTTTATGGAACATATGTATATACACATGTTATCAGATGTTTTTTTCTTTTCTTCTTTCCTTTTTCATCGGGAATAAAATAAATAAATGAAATACTTTGATAATTTAAAAGATCCAAAAGACCGGTTTCCGTTCCAGACCGGGTGTGAAAGTACGTTTCCACACCCTCTTAGGCCAATATCCCCAGTTCCTTCAGCCCTTCTCCCAAGGCTTCCATATCCTCGTCATTCCGGGTTTCCACCTGGAGCACATGACGTCCCTGGGTAATGGTTACAATCAGGGGCCCTTTTTCTTCTTTCAGCCGGTCCATGTACTGACGCACGTCCCGGCGGCTGTACAGGTCCATGGGTACCCGGATCACCCCGTATACGTCATGGGTAAGGGTCAGCCCCCGGACGATGCCCCCGTTGTCCACCACCACATTCAGCTCTGCTTCCAATTCAGCAGCATCCATATTCCGGCTCTGGCAGTGGATTTCCTGGTGAAAGCCTTTCTCCGGCACTTCTCCGGCCAGCTGATACCCCCGGGCCGTGGAGATGATCTTCTTCCCGCTGCTCCGGAGCAGGGCCACGTCCCCCACGATGATCTGCCGGGTCACGTTCAGGGCCTTGGACAGGGCCACCCCGGTGAGAGGAGCTTCAGCGTTTTCCAGCATTTCGTACAGTTTTTCTCTTCTCATCTGATTGTCCATAATCATACCCGCTTTCTCTGTAAAGAATCTCTCTTGTTCAGAACATCAAAATTCTCAACGAAGTCTATCTGTAAAAAACAATTATTTCTTACGGAAGAATATTTTTGTATTATACCACAATTCTTGATACGTTTCACGAATATTTTATTCTTTTTTATTTATAATTATGTAAATATCCCTGTCCGGTGTTCTGCCGCCATCTGCCCATTATACCGCCTCCCGGTCACACATTTGTCTAGACATGCAAAATCGGACGAAAAAAAATCCATTTTCTGTATCCTTTATCTTACTAAAGCATACCAGGAAAATGGATTTTTTCGAAATATATTTTTATTAAGAGTAATATTTAAAAACTAAAAGTCTCTCTTCCGTTACAGTCTTCCGGCCATGATTTCCAGGCCCCGTTTCCGGAGCAGGTCCATCATGTCCTCCATATACCGGGGAATCTTTTCCCGATGATGGAAGGCGGCCACCACAGCCCGTTTGTGTTCCGGAATGTCCAGCTGGTACAGGTTCACGGACTTGGAATACCGGAAGGTCCGGGTAAAGGCTTCCCGTACCAGGGTGATGCCGAATCCTTCTGCCACCAGCTGGAGAATCAGTTCAATGCTCCGGATGGTGTAAATGTGCTGGGGCTGGATCTTGTATTTCCGGAAGATTTTATCCTGGAGTTCCCGGGAGGACTGTTCCAGGGTGGTGGACAGGAACACCTGGCCTTTCAGGGCTTCCGGAGAGAGGATCCCGTAGGGCTGGCCTTCCCGGAACACGGCCTGGCTGTTCAGGGGATGGCCCTGGGGCACCGCCACCAGGAATTCTTCCTGGAACAGTTCCCGGCTGTCCATGGATTTGTCCAGATTCTCTCCGTTGACGATGATCATATCCAGTTCGTGGTTCTTCAGCAGATCGTTCAGGAACATAATGTTCCCCTGCCGGAGGGTCAGTTCCACATGGGGCCATTTGCTGCAGAAGGTTTTGAACACCCGGGGCAGCAGCCAGGCTCCCCGGAGGAGAGAAATCCCCAGCCGCAGCCGGCCCACTTCATCGCTGAGGATCATGTTCAGCTCTTCGTTGAACTGGTTGGATTCTTCCAAAATCTTCCGGGCGTAATGGACGTACCGTTCCCCGGCCTTGGTCAGTTCAAATTTTTTCCCCTCCCGGTCGAAAAGAGGCATCCCCAGATGTTTTTCCAGATTGCTGATGTAGATGCTGAGAGCCGGCTGGGATATGTACAGCCGGTCCGCCGCCCTTGTAAGATTTCCGCATTCTGCCAGCGTGCACACATACCGCTGTTCTTTCAGTTCCATTGTATCTCCCCTGCCTGTTGTGTTCATTTATTTTTCTCATAAGAAGTATTTGCTTCTTTTATGATTCCACAAAAGCTATTATACAATAAAAGCAATAATATGGCAAAATCTGTACGTTTTGTTGCATATATCCAGTTATATGTATAGTTATTTTTGAACTATGTCTTTACTGTCCCAGAAAGGCGCATTCCGGGGGGCAGAGACAAAACCCGGAGGCCGGGAAGGGCGGGCCTCCGGATTTCATACGTTTTCAGGAACCCGCCCTGCGGGTTTCCTCCCTAAGCTGCTGACTAGTGACTGGGGACTGCTCCTGCCCCTGGACCCCGGCAATATACCGTTCCAGGGCCTCCACATAGGCTTTCCCCAGGCGGCTGAGATGGGTCTGTTTGTGGGTCAGAAGGCCGATGTGCATGTCCCCTTCTTTCTGGAGGGGCACGGCGATGATGCTGGCCCCGTTCAGCTTCTGGTCGATGACCCCGCTGCAAACGGTGTATCCGTTAAGGCCGATCAGCAGGTTGAACAGGGTGGCCCGGTCGGTGACCCGGATGTTCTTGCTGCGGACCACGGTGCTGAAGATCTCTTCGGAGAAATAGAAGGCGTTGTGGTCCCCCTGGATATAGGACAAATAGGGATAGGGGGCCAGTTCTTCCATGGAGACGCTTTCCCGTCCTGCCAGGGGATGGGAGGCGTTCAGGAACACATGGGGCCGGGCCACGAACAGTTCCCGGAACACCAGGTCGTTGGCCTTGAAGATCTTCTGGAGCACGGCTCGGTTGAAATCGTTGTAGTACAGGATCCCGATTTCACTGCGCATATGGGCCACATCGTCGATGATGGTGTAGGTCTGGGTCTCCTGGAGGCTGAAGTCGTAGGCGTCCCGGCCGTATTCCTTGATCAGGTCCACAAAGGCGTTCACCGCAAAGGAATAATGCTGGGTGGACACGGTAAATTCCTGCTTGCCTCCCGCCTGCTTCTTGTACCGGGATTCCAGAAGATCCGCCTGTTCCAGCACCTGCCGGGCATAGCCCAGGAAGATTTCCCCGTCCCTGGACAGATGGACCCCCTTGTTGGTCCGTTCGAAGATCTGGATACCCATTTCCCGTTCCAGTTCCCGGACCATCTTGGTCAGGCTGGGCTGAGTGATGAACAGGGCTTTGGCCGCCCCGCTGAAGGTCCCTGCCTCAGCAATGGCCACAATATAGCGCAATTGTTGTAAAGTCATGGTTTTTCCTGCTTTCTTTCGGTTTCTTCCGTCCGTATGGTTCTCATTATACCATAGCCCCTCAGAGATACGGGGCAATATCCTTTTTCCGCAGCAGCCACAGGGGGATCACCCCGCCCAGGGTGCCGTCTCCCACAAGGAGCAGCGGGGCCAGGAAGCCCTGCCACAAGGGCCTTCCACCCCCCAGGCTTCCCCCTCCTCCAGCCGAAAGGAAGGCAGGTAGAGGCCTACCACCGGCCGCTGACCGCTGACTATTGACAGCTGATAAAAAGGGAGTGTGGAACGTGCGTTTTTCCACGTTCCACACTCCCCTTTTTCCTCAGTCCATGGTAAATCCATTGTCCCCCTTCAGGAGGTTCTTCTTCATGTACAGCACCCAGTTGCCGATGTTGGTGCCGTGGTCGGCGGTCCGTTCCATGTATTTCAGGAGCAGCACGTAGTCCACGTAGGAGGCCACGTCATCAGGATTTTTCTTGATCTCGTCGGTGAGTCTGGGCAGCAGCCGTTCGAAATCCGCATCCACGATGTCGTCCTTGTCCCCGATGTACCGGGCCTTTTCGTCGTCCCCTTCCAGGTAGCACCGGAAGCTTTCTTCCAGCAGGGACTGCATGTCCTCGTACATCTCTTTGAACCCTTCAGGAGGCTTCACCACCGGATTCCGCTCCAGGATCCGGGCAATGTACAGGGCCATGTCAGAGCAGTGGTCCGCAATCCGTTCCAGTTCGCTGAGCACCCGGAAGGTCCCCATCAGGCTCCGCCAGTCGGAAGCCACCGGAGACTGGAGCACCTGGACGGTCAGGTCTTTCCGCATGATTCCCCGGATCTGTTCGTCGAACTTGTCGTCCCCGTCCCGGACCATCCGGGCTTTGTCCAGGTCCTGGCTGAACAGGGCCGTCTTGGTCTCTTCCAGGGTCTTTTCCAGGCTGGTGATCAGCACCCGCACATCGTCCTGGATTTCCACCAGGGTCTTTACATAGGCATCTCTCATAATGGCTCCTCTCTCAGCCGAACCGGCCGGTGATGTAAGATTCCGTCCGAGGTTCGGAAGGATTGGTGAACAGGGTTTCCGTATCGTTCATTTCCACCAGTTCTCCCAGGTAGAAGAAGGCGGTCTTGTCGGAAATACGGCTGGCCTGCTGCATGTTGTGGGTAACGATGACGATGGTGTAATCCTTTTTCAGTTCCAGGGCCAGGTCTTCGATTTTCTGGGTGGAAATGGGGTCCAGGGCGGAGGTGGGTTCGTCCATAAGGATCACCGAAGGCTGGGCAGCCAGGGTACGGGCGATGCACAGCCGCTGCTGCTGTCCGCCGGACAGGCCCAGGGCGCTTTTGTCCAGACGGTCCTTCAGTTCATCCCAGATGGCCGCCTGGCGCAGGCTCTTTTCCACGATCTCCGTCAGCTGGGCCTTGTTGGTGATGCCCTGGACACGGGGACCGTAGGCCACGTTGTCAAAAATGCTCTTGGGGAAAGGAGAAGGCTGCTGGAACACCATGCCCACCCGGTACCGGAGGGCCAGAGGATCCACTTCCTTGAAAATATCCTTTCCTTCGAACAGGATCTTCCCTTCCACCCGGCAGCCGGATACCCAGTCGTTCATCCGGTTCAGGGTCTTCAGCAGGGTACTTTTGCCGCACCCGGAAGGCCCGATCAGGGCGGTGATTTCATTGCGCTTCACTTTCATATTGATATCCTTCAGGGCCTGGTGCTTCCCGTAGAACAGGTTCAGGTGCTGGATATCGAAGACCAGTGTTTCCGGAGAAACAGGTCCGTTTCCTTGCTCACTCATCGGCAGTTCCCTCCATCTTCTTTTCCAGTCTCCAGCTGATGTACCGGGCCAGTACGTTGAACAGCACCACCACCAGCATCAGGATGGCGGAAGTGACCCCGGCGATCTTCCCCGCATCCGGGCTCAGGGCTTCTGTCCGCATGACCCACACATGGAGGGCCAGGGTTTCCCCGGGACGGAAGGGGTTCAAAGGGCAGGTGGTGGAGCTGAAGTCCCAGTTGCCCCAATCGATGTCCGTGGACATCCCGGCGGTGAACATCAAAGCGGCGGCTTCCCCGAAGCCACGGCCCGCTGCCAGGATCAGGCCGGTCATGATCCGGGGCAGGCAGGCCGGCAGCAGCACGTTCCAGATGGTCTGCCATTTGGAAGCCCCCAGTCCCAGGCTGCCCAGGGTGTATTCAGGGGGCAGGTCCTTCAGGGCGTTTTCCGTCACCGACACCATAAGGGGCAGGGTCAGGATGGAAACGGACAGGGCGCCGGCCATCAGGTTCCACTGGGAACCGGTCATGACGATGAACACCAGGTAGCCGAACAAGCCGACTACGATGGAAGGCAGGGAAGACAGGGTCTCCACCGCCATCCGCACCCAGTTGGTCAGTTTCCCGTCCTGGGCGTATTCCGCCAGGTAGATCCCGGCGGGAATGCCCCACAGGGCACTGATCACCAGGGCCAGGAACACCAGGTACAGGGTGTTGAAGAACATGTCCCGGAGGCTCAGCAGGATATCCGTGCTGAGGGCTCCCAGGCCCTGTCCCACCACATCCAGGATAAAGGCGAAGAGCAGGACTGCGGACCCGGCTGCGCCGGCGGTGAACAGCAGGCTCATGAACCGGTCCATGGTCTTTTTCTTGGCAATGTCTCCCATGGTCAGTCCTCCTCTTTCAGTTTCAGGGGATCTTTACCAAAGGTATGGATGATAAAGATCAGGATGAACGAAATCACAAACAGCAGCAGACCCAACGTCCACAGGGCTGCACTGTATTCCCCGCCTTCCATGGCACCTCCCATGTCGTTGGCGATCACCGTGGTCATGGTGGACGCCGGCAGGAACAGGGACGTGGGGAACCGTTTCATCTGGCCGATGACCATGGCCACGGCCAGGGCTTCCCCCAGGGCACGGGCCAGGCCCAGCACCACGCCGGTGAAGATGCCCCGCTGGGCAGCCGGGAGGATCACGTTCCGGATGGTTTCCCACCGGGTGGCTCCCAGACCGTAGGAAGCATCCCGCCAGCTCTTGGGTACCGCCAGCATGGCGTCAGCGGCCATGGTGGTGATCACCGGGAAGATCATCACCGCCAGCACCAGGGACGCGGCCAGTACCGAGAACCCGAAGGGCATGGGGAAGATTTTCCGGAGGAAGGGCACCAGTACGGTAAGGCCCACCCAGCCGTAAATAACAGAAGGGATCCCGGTGAACATTTCCACCACCGGGCGGATCAGCCGCTGTACCGCCGGAGATGCCATTTCCGACATGTAGATGGCCGCTGCCAGGCTCACCGGCAGGGCAAATACCAGGGACAGGAAGCAGGTGACCAGGGAGCCGCTGATGAACATGGCCGCCCCTACCTGGCCGCCGCCCTCCATGGTATCACTGGGTTTCCACTGGGCGGAAAACAGGAATTCCGTAATACTGTGGCCGAAATCCCAAAAGGTGCCGCTTCCCTTCACGAGAAGGAAAGCGGCCATCAGGAAAGGCAGCAGGGCCGCTGCAATGCCGCAGGCCGTGATTACAGTCTGTGACAAGGACTCTTTGCGGTGAACCTGTACCAGCTTTTGTAAACCTTTTTCATTAATCATGAGCGGTATCTTTAACCTGCATCTTGCTGCTCACACCATAACCCAGTTCTTCGATCCGTTTGCCGTAGTCGGCGGACAGGATGTAATCCAGGAAGGCTTTGACGGCAGCTTTCGGATTCTTGCTGGTGTAGATGTGTTCATAACCCCACACATTGTATTTGCCGGAGTAGGTGTTTTCCAGGGTGGGAGCCACACCGTCGATGGAGATGGTGGCTACGGTGTCATTCTTGGTCAGGTAAGGCAGAGCCACATAACCGATGGCCCCTTTGTTCTGGGCTACGCTCTGTACCAGCAGGCCGGAGTTATCGGTTTCCAGAGATTTGTTGGAAGCTTCTTCCGCACCGCCCATGGCGTATTTGGCGAACAGGGCACGGGTACCGGAGGTCTTGGGCCGGGTTACCAGGGTAATGGGTTCATCCGGGCCGCCCACTTCTTTCCAGTTGGTGACTTTGGCGGTGAAGATGTCGGTAAGCTGCTGTTTGGTCAGGCTCTTGACTTTTTCAGCCACATCCTTGTTCACGATGGTGGCCACAGTCATAACGCAGATCTTGTGGTCTTCCAGTTTGTCAGCCTTGTCTTTGGGCAGTTTGGAAGCCGCCGGTACGTCGGAGTTCCCCATATCCACGGACCCGTCGGACACCTGTTTCAGGCCCATGCCGGAACCGCCGGCGTTCAGGCTGATGCTCACTTCCTTATGCTGCTTCTTGAAGCTTTCGGCAGCATCCTTGACCAGAGGCAGCAGGGCGGAAGAACCGGACCCGGTGATGTTTCCGCGGACCGCAGCCGGCTTCTTGGTGTCAGCAGCCTTCTGGCCGCCGCACCCCAAAGCGCCCATGACCATCATCCCAGCCAGGACTGTCACAGCCAGTTTTTTCCATTTGTTTTTCAAGATCATCTTCATCGCTCCCTTACAGAAAATCCATGATGACAGTAGTATTGCTTTTGTCTATAGCTATAAGATACCAGAGCCATGTAAAAAGTAAGAGCAGGGTTTTGTAAAGAATTGTAAAAAAAGAGAGTGTCGCTTTTGCAACACTCTCGTCAATTGACAGGCAAAGGGCGCCGCCCTTTACCTTCCCAACCTCATCTTGAAATCTTCATAGCCGAACCGTTTCAGCACCTTCACCGTCCCGTCCTCTTCCAGCACGTCGATATCCGGCAGGGGCATGCCGTTGAAGGTGTTGTTCTTGCAGGTGGTGTAAATGGCCATGTCTCCGAAGAGCAGCAGGTCCCCCACTTCCAGTTCCCCGTCGAAGCTGTAGTCTCCGGCCACGTCCCCGGCCAGGCAGGTACCGCTGCCCAGCCGCCAGGTCACAGGCCGCTCTCCCGGTTCCCCGGCTCCGTAAAGGGGCGGCCGGTAAGGCATTTCCAGCACATCCGGCATATGGCAGGCGGCGCTGGTGTCCAATATGGCGATCTTCACCTCTCCGTTTTCCACCACATCCAGCACCCGGGTGGCCAGGTACCCGGCGTTCAGGGCACAGGCTTCTCCCGGTTCCAGGTACACGGTAACGTCCCAGGCCTTCTGGGCCCTGCGGATGCATTCCTCCAGCAGGGGAATATGGTACCCTGGCCGGGTGATGTGGTGGCCGCCCCCCATGTTCACCCATTTCATGTGGGGCAGCACATCCCCGAACTTTTCTTCCACAGCATCCAGGGTCTTTTTCAGGTCCTGGGCATCCTGTTCGCACAGAGTGTGGAAGTGGATCCCGTCCAGAAGCTCCACCAGATCCGGGGTCATCCAGGCATCCCACTGGGCCCGGGTGGTGCCCATCCGGCTGCCGGGGGCACAGGGATCATAGATGGCATGGCCTTCCTGGGTAGAACATTCCGGGTTGATCCGGAGCCCCACGCTTTTCCCGGCCTTTTTGGCCATGGGGCCCCAGGTCTTCAGCTGCCGGGGGGAATTGAACACAATATGGTCCGCCACCTGGCACACTTCTTCCATCTGGTCTTCCCGGTAGGCCCCGCAGAACACATGGACTTCCTTCCCGGGCATGGCTTCCCGGCCCAGTTTGGCCTCATAAAGGCCGCTGGCTTCGGTGCCGGCCAGGTAGGGCTCCAGCACCGGGTACAGGTCGTAGTTGGAAAAAGCCTTCTGGGCCAGGAGGATCCGGCAGCCGGTCCGGTCCTGGACCCCTTTCAGGATCTCCCCGTTCCGGCGGAGGGCTGCCTTGTCCAGGATGTAACAGGGAGTGGTCAGCCCTCCGAAGGCGGCTTCCGGAGTCTTCCCCCGGAGCCCTGCAAAGGCGGGCCGCTCTTCCCGCACCTTGTTCCAGTCCATTATTTCACCAGGGCCGGATCATGGGATTCGCTCCGGGGCAGGCCGTGCTTGTCCAGGGCATCCAGGAAGGGATCCGGATCGAATTCTTCCACCGTGTGGACCCCGGGAGTGGTCCATTTCCCAGTAAGCAGCATCAGGGCGCCGCACATGGCCGGCACGCCGGTGGTGTAGCTGATGGCCTGGCTGCCCACTTCCCGGTAGCAGGCCTGATGGTCGCACACATTGTAGATGTAGTAGGTCTTTTCCTTCCCGTCTTTCTTCCCGGTGAAGATGCAGCCGATGTTGGTCTTGCCCTTGGTCCGGGGACCCAGGCTGGCCGGATCCGGCAGCAGGGCCTTGAGGAATTTGATGGGAACGATTTCGTGGCCTTCAAAGTTGATGGGGGTGGTGGACAGCATGCCCACATCCTCCAGACAGCGCATATGATCCAGATAGCTCTGGCCGAAGGTCATGAAGAACCGGATCCGTTTCACCCCGGGGATGTTCTTGGCCAGGCTTTCGATTTCTTCGTGGTGGAGCAGGTACATGTCCTTTTCTCCCACCTGGTCGAAGTTGTATTCCCGTTTGATGCTCATGGCCGGGATTTCCACCCAGTGGCCGTTTTCCCAGTAGCTGCCGGGAGCGGACACTTCCCGCAGGTTCACTTCCGGGTTGAAGTTGGTGGCAAAGGCGTACCCGTGGTCCCCGCCGTTGCAGTCCAGGATGTCGATGGTGTCGATGGTATCGAATTCATGCTTCTGGGCATAGGCGCAGTAAGCCTGGGTCACCCCCGGATCGAAGCCGCAGCCCAGCAGGGCGGTAAGGCCGGCCTTTTCGAATTTTTCTTTGTAGGCCCACTGCCAGCTGTAGTCGAAGTAGGCGGAGAATCCTTCTTCCTTGCAGCGTTTTTCGTAGATGGCCCGCCATTTGGGATCGTCCGTGTCTTCCGGTTCGTAGTTGGCGGTGTCCATATAGTTCACCCCGCAGGCCAGGCAGGCATCCATAATGGTCAGATCCTGATAAGGCAGGGCAATGTTCATCACCAGGTCCGGCTGGTAGCTTTTGATCAGGGCGATCACCTGGTCCACATGGTCCGCATCCACCTGGGCGGTGGTGACTTTGGTGGCGGTCTTCCCTTTCAGTTTTTCCGCCAGGGCATCGCATTTGGATTTGGTCCGGCTGGCAATGCACAGCTCGGTGAACACATCGCTGACCTGACAGCATTTCTGGATGGCTACAGAAGCAACTCCGCCGCAGCCGATAACAAGGACTCTGCTCATGATATTTTCCTCCTTGGAATATTGTGTCTAAGAGGTCTGCTGCACAAGCAGCAGACCTGAGTCGGAAGTCTGGAGTCGGAAGTCTGAAGCCCCAGGATAGGACCCGTCTTTATGGCCGGGTCCTCAGTAATTTGTAAAACCGGATCCGATTTACACATTCATAAATTTGCCTGCAAATTTATCCTTCGGCTCCAGACTCCAGACTTCAGACTTGAGCCGCTGTGCGGCTCTACAGCTGGTATGCTGCTTTTGCAGCATACCTTTACAACAGCGCCAGCAGCAGTTCCCGGACCACTTTGCAGGCCACGGCTGTGGAGGCTCCGCTGGCATCCAGCATGGGGGCCAGTTCGTTCACATCGGCAGCCACCACATTGGTCCTGGCCACCAGCCGCAGGGCGTTCAGCAGCTGCATGAAGGTGATGCCCCCGGCTTCCGGGGTCCCGGTGCCCGGGAACACGGAAGGATCCAGGCAGTCCAGGTCGATGGTGAAATACACCGGAGCCTGGCTCTTTTCCAGATCCCGGACCAGCTGTTCCAGCCCTCCGAAACTGAAGGGATGCAGGTCCGTGTGGGCATGGGCGAACTGCCATTCTTCCCGTTCCCCGCTGCGGATGCAGAACTGGTGGATTTTCCCGTCCCCGATCAGGTCGTGGCACCGACGGATCACACAGGCATGGCTCAGTTTCGCCCCCAGGTAGTCATCCCGCAGGTCCGTGTGGGCATCAAAGTGGACGATCTGGAGGTCCGGGTACTTTTTCAGCACTGCCCGGAAGGCGCCCAGGGTCACCAGGTGTTCGCCTCCGATCATAAAGGGCAGCTTCCCGTCCTGGAGGATAGTGGCAGTCCGGTCCTCAATGTCCTTCAGGGCCATTTCCGAACTGCCAAAGCACAGTTCCAGGTCCCCGCTGTCGAACACTGCATAGTCCGTCAGATCCTTGTCCTGGTAGGGACTGTAGGTTTCCAGGCCGAAGCTTTCGTGGCGGATAGCGGAAGACCCGAACCGGGTGCCGGGCCGATAGCTGGTGGTGGAATCAAAGGGGGCTCCGAACAGGACGATTTTGGCCTTTTCGTAAGGAGCGTCGCAGGCCAGGAAGGTTTCCACATTATTTGTCAGCATTTTTGCAGCCTTCTTCCGTTTCCACTTCTTTGAGCATTTCCTCCAGGAAAGCCGGCAGCCAGAAAGCTCCCACATGGAGCCGGGTGGTGTAGTACCGGGTGTGCATGTTCAGGGCTTCCCAGGCGGGAGCGTCCAGGTCGTTGATGGGATGGTACTTCTTGCTGGCAAAGCCGAAGGTCCAGTACCCTGCCGCATAGGTGGGGATGTGGGCCTGGTATACCTTGCTGATGGGGAAGGTGCTGACGATCCGCTGGTGGCTCCGCTGCATGGCAATGGCGTCTTCCTTGTAGAAGGGGCTCCCCTGCTGGTTCACCATGATCCCGTCTTCCCGGAGGGCATTGTAGCAGCTGCCGTAGAATTCCCGGGTGAAGAACCCTTCGGAGGGACCGAAAGGATCCACGGAATCCACAATGATCAGGTCGTAGGAATTTTCCCGGTGGCGGATGAATTTCAGGGCGTTTTCAAAGTAGATGTGCACCCGACGGTCGTCCATCCGGCAGGCGTTCCCGGGCAGATAGTTCCGGCAGGCTTCCACCACCATGGGATCCATTTCCACCAGGTCGATTTTCTCCACCCGGTCGTACCGGGTCAGTTCCCGGACCACGCCCCCGTCCCCGGCGCCGATTACCAGGATGTCCTTGATGCCCTTGTGGACGGCCATGGGCACATGGGTCATCATTTCGTCGTAGATGAATTCATCCCGTTCCGTCAGCATCACGTTCCCGTCCAGGGTGAGCACCCGGCCGAATTCCGGCGTCTCGAAAATATCGATCCGCTGGAAGTCACTCTGTTTGGAGAACAGGTGACGGTTGACCCGGAGGCTGTGTTTCACATCCGGGGTATGGAATTCACTGAACCACATTTCCATTGGTTGTATCCCCCTCTTATGCTAATACATTCAGGTGGAGCAGTTCCGGATCTTCCGAACCGGTCATGCTGCAGCCCTTTTCTTTGGCGTACCGGATATGTTCCAGTACGGTTTTGGTGATTTTTTCCCCAGGGGCCAGAAGCGGAATCCCCGGAGGATAGCACATGACGAATTCGCTGCACACCCGGCCCTCACACTGCTCCAGAGGCAGGCTTACCTTCTCGGCATAGAAGGCTTCCTGGGGACTGGTGACCACCACCGGTTCCACATATTCCTGGGTGAGCATGCCGGTGGGATCCTTCTGATACCGGCGGCGGATTTCCGCCAGGGCGCTGACCAGCCGTTCCAGATCCTGGATCCGGTCCCCCATGGACAGGTAGGCCAGGATGTTGCCGATATCCCCGAATTCGATCTGGATGTCATAATCATCCCGGAGGATGTCGTACACTTCGATGCCGGCCAGACCGATATCCAGGGTGTGGATGCTCAGTTTGGTGTTGTCGAAGTCGAACACGGAATCTCCGTTCATCAGTTCCCGGCCAAAGGCATAGTAGCCTCCGATGTTGTTGATTTCCTGCCGGGCGTATTCCGCCATGTCCACCACTTTGTGGAAGATTTCCCGTCCGTGGAGAGCCAGCCGCCGGCGGCTGATGTCCAGGCTGGACATGAGCAGGTAGCTGCCGGAGGTGGTCTGGGTCAGGTTGATGATCTGGCGCACATAGCCGGCGTGGACCTTGGGACCGGTGAGCAGGAAGCTGGACTGGGTCAGGCTGCCCCCGCTTTTGTGCATGGAAATGGCGGCCATGTCGGCCCCGGCGGCCATGGCGGAAACAGGCAGCCCGCTGCCGAAGTAGAAATGGGTGCCGTGGGCTTCATCGGCCAGGCACAGCATCCCGGCATCGTGGGCCATCTTTACAATGGCCCGGAGGTCACTGCACACTCCGTAATAAGTGGGGTTGTTCACCACCACAGCCACCGCGTCCGGGTTCTCCCGGATGGCCTTGGCCACTGCATCCCGCTTCATCCCCAGGCTGATCCCCAGCCGCTTGTCCACGTCCGGGTTCACGTATACAGGAATGGCTCCGCAGAGCACCAGGGCGTTGATCATGCTTTTGTGGACGTTCCGGGGCAGAATGATCTTGTCGCCCCGTTTGCAGGCGGACAGGATCATGGACTGGACGGCACTGGTGGTGCCCCCCACCATCAGGAAGGCCTGGCTGGCTCCGAAGGCGTCAGCGGCCAGCTGTTCCGCCTCCCGGATCACCGACACCGGATGGCACAGGTTGTCCAGGGGCTTCATGCTGTTCACATCCACCCCCACACATTTTTCGCCCAGGAACTCCGTCAGTTCCGGGTTGCCCCGGCCCCGTTTGTGGCCGGGTACGTCAAAGGGCACCACCCGCATTTTCCGGAACTTTTCCAGAGCTTCGTAGATGGGCGCCCGATCCTGTTTCAACCGATATTGCTTTTCCAAGCTTTTTCCCTCCCCAGTTCATTTTTTACTTCTGTACAAAAAAACGCAAGCTGCCCCCTTGCAGCTTGCGTTTTAAGGTCTCATCCGGTATTTCGGTTTGCTTCTATCAGGGGATCCCCGTTACGAACGACTCTTATTGACCGTTTCACAAGTCTGCGCACAGACGCATTGCGGTTATGAAGTAACCAACTTATAAAAGTTGAACCCAAAAGTTCAATCAATAAGGCTGCAAACCAGTTGCCGCCAATTCGGCAGTGGACCCGGCTGTCCGTATGGCCTTGACCGGACAGCTGCCCCGAAAAGGCAGTACCCCTGTCCAGTGGTCCGTGAAATTTCTGAAAATCCATGAACGAATCTTCAAACCGTAAAAATTTTAACATACCCCCACCCCGTTGTCAATTTCATCTTGTTTTCCCGTATGTGTCAACAAGTTCTCAGTAAAACCTTCATCACAGTATAGTTATTCATTCATGTCCGAAAGTGAAGAGTGCAGAGTGAAGAGCATGGGCCCGCAGAGACCGCACAACCGGCGGCTCGCCAGATGTACGAGTCTCTGACCCCAACGATGTAGGGGTTTCGCCGCAGGCAAACCCGTCCCGGCCGCACAGAGGGCAAAAACTTCTATACCCATACACCCGCAAGGGCTCTCCGCCGGGAGGACAGGCCCGCCCTGCAGGGGCGGGGGACCGGGCTTGCCCGGTGGTGGGGGCATGAGGTCCTGAAAGGACCGAATACCTTGACATGGGTACGGGCTCAGCGGCTGGAAATGCAGCAATGGAAACTGTAGACCCAGAGACTTTGCTCCTACCCGTTCACTCCATTGTTGTCTGCCGTACCTGCAAAGTATCGGCTGGCGCCGATGCCCCCACCACCATCCTTGCGGATGGTCCCCCGCCCCTCCCAGGGCGGACTTTGGGTCCGTTCCCATCACCATTTCAGGGCTGCGTCCAAGTGTCCCATGGGGACTGCAGCTGGGTCCGTAATTGGCAATGCTGCTTTGTAGTAGAGTCAATAAAAAAATGAAGAAGAGAAAATTATACCTTGCCCCCCCTCCTAGGGTGAACTTTTTATCCGGTTTTATCACAGCCCTGCAAAAGAACTTTGAAAATTTCCGATCAATTTGCTAAAATTATTTTTTAAGCGTCGTATAACGTATGACAGACTTTTTCAAAGGGAGCTGTTGAAATGACAAGGGCAGAATGGGTACGGAGCCAGATACGGAGCCCCTGGCACTGGGGGAGTATGCTGGCACTGTGGGGACTGGGATATTACACGTTGGGCTGGGCAGGCCGGGGGCATATGACCGCCGCCATGGCAGGCTGGGGGCTTTTCCTTTTGGTGGAAACCGCCCCCATGCTGTGGACCATGCTGGCCTTTGCGGGAGCCATGCTGTTCCTGTCCCGGATATTTCCACCGGCGGCCATTATCTTTCTCATCATCGGCATCGTGTTCTTCATCCTCCGGATCCGGTACGTGATCCAGAACGCCCAGCTGTTGGCCAGCGGCTTCCTGGTGTACCTGGTGTACTATTATCTCTTTGCCGATCACATGCACCTGGGCTGGAAACTGGTGGAAGCCTGCTACAAGCTGGTGACCCTGAACCACCTGTTTGCCCTGTCCTGGCAGCTCCGGCACTTTTTGGCCTACCTGGCCATTCTCCTGGCCGCCGGGCTGCCGGTGCTCCTGGTCCATCTGTTCCTCTGGATGGCCTACCGGAAAGGGTATGAAAGCCGCAACGCTCTTACGGTGCTGTTCGGCCTGCCCCTGGTGGTAATTTCCTTCCTGCTGCCGTTCCTGAAGATTTTGGGGGCCTTCGACGGAGCCGCCTTTACCGACGCCGGCCATGGAGGCCATATGGCTCCAGATGGGTTCCACGGCACCGGGGACGGATACGCTCCCACAGGCGATCACCCGGTTCCCGTCCACCACGTAAACGGCTATTTCCGATCCACCCCCGGGGGAGGCACCACCTATGTCCATCCCCATGTGGCCACCAATCCGGACGGGATCCTGGAAAACAACCTGTCCTACCACGGGCCCCATCCCCAGCCAGGCCTGGCGGACGCAC
This sequence comes from Acidaminococcus sp. HCP3S3_H5, assembly GCF_052122235.1. Taxonomy (NCBI): domain Bacteria; kingdom Bacillati; phylum Bacillota; class Negativicutes; order Acidaminococcales; family Acidaminococcaceae; genus Acidaminococcus; species Acidaminococcus sp. HCP3S3_H5. Next base: position 205,165 of record NZ_JBQKCS010000005.1, on the reverse strand, counting down.
CCCATGCCCCTGCCGGCGCCGGCCACACGGTCCACGGACCCAATGTAGACACGGTGCCGGGGCTTGGGAAGGAGAAAAAGGAAAAGAAGCTGTGAAAAAATGAGAAATCATTTTTTCACAGCTCCTTTATTTATTTTTTCAAATGGAGATACTGGCTGAAGAAAGAGGTGATCTTGTCAAAGGGGATCAGTTCGGTTTTATCGTACAGATCCACATGGCCGGCCCCTTTCACATAATACAGTTCCTTGGGTCCCTTGGCCCGGCGGTAGGCGTCTTCGCTGAATTCTCTGGAGTGGGCCTGATCACCGGTGATGAACAGCATGGGACGGGGAGAGATGGTCTCGATATCCTGGAAAGGATAGAAGTTCATGAACTTCACATTGCTGGTGTAGGTGGGATGGGTGGTGGTGTTCATATCCTGCCCTTTGCCTGCTGCCGCACCCCGGGTGGTCCGGTAGAAATCGTAGAATTCCTGCTGGATGGGATTGGTTTGCTCATTCAGGGTATGGGTGGTTCCCCCCAGCAGCTTCCGGGGTGCCCCTTCACTGGATCCCCAGTAAGGCGTATCTACCGCCAGGGTTACGAAGCCCTGGTCTGTAATTTTCTGGGCATAGAGAGTACCGCTCTGTTCCTTCACGGCCCCCATGGGATGGCCCACGATCACCGCCGGCAGTTTCTGGCCCTTCTGGTAAGTCTTGGGAATGTACAGGTTCCCGGCCACCTTCATGTTGAACTGGTTCTTGAAGGTCACCGGCTTCCTGGTCACCTTGCTGCTCTTGTAGAAATTGTCCGCCCCGTGGTCCGCATACCGGGGAGCCGGCATTACTTTGGGCAGAGGAGCGAACCAGGGATCTTTGGACTGATCCGCCACCCGTTCAGAAGCTCCTGCCATGGTGCTTCCGAAAAGAGTCAGTCCCAGCAGCAGACTGCTGGTCCATGCACTGATTTTTTTTGCTTTCATGTTTTTTCTCCTTCCCTGTCCGTAATTTTCTCTTTTTACAGGCTTTCCCGGAAGATGGCGGCAATTTCTTCCTGGTCCAGGACTTTGTAGCCCCCTTCCAGGATCAGGGTGCCCCGGACCAGATCCGGGATCATGGCTTCGGTGGCCCCCAGCTGGGAAGTCTTCATCACAAGACCCAGGCCGTGCATCCAGTCTTCCATGGCCTGGAGTCCAGCTTCCGCCACTTCCCGGTCCGTTTTGCCCTGAGGGTCCACATTCCACACATTGACCGCAAACCGTTTGAATTTGCACAGCCCATAGGGCAGGATGTACCGGTAATAAGGCAGGGATACGGCAGCCAGGGTCATGCCATGGGTGGCATTGGTCAGAGCTCCTACGGACTGGCCCAGCATATGGATCATCCAGTCGGTGTTCTTGCCTTTGGCGATCAGGGTGTTCAATGCCCAGGTGGCATCCCACATCAGGTTGCTCCGGGCTTCATAGTTCTGAGGATCCTGGCTGGCGATCCGGCTGGCATGGATCACCGAACGCATCAGGCCTTCCGCCAAGTAATCACTGGTATTGTCATCGTTCCCGGAAAAATACTGTTCGCAGATGTGGTTGAAAATGTCGTAGATGCCGGCCACCATCTGGTACCGGGGCAGGGTCAGGGTATAGGTGGGATCCAGCACGGAGAACCGGGGCATCACTTCTTCACTGGCAAACACATGGCCGATCTTCAGTTTCTGTTCCGGGTTGGTGATGACAGCCCCGGCATTCATTTCGGATCCGGTCCCCACCATGGTGAGCACGCAGCCCACGGGAACAATGGGGCAGGAAGGTTCTTCGAACTTCACAAAGTATTTTTCCCAGGGATCTTCCTCACAATGGATGGATACGGCCAGAGCCTTGGCATAGTCGCAGCAGGAACCGCCTCCCACGGCCAGGATGAAGTCCGCCTTGTGCTGCCGGGCCAGGGCGATGCCTTCCCGGAGCTTGTCCACCGTCGGGTTGGGCATGACCCCGGAAATCTCCGCCACCTGCTTGCCTGTTTCCGCCAGCACCCGGACCACCTGGTCATAGATGCCGTTCCGTTTGATGGAACCCCCGCCGTATACCAGCATCACCCGGCTGCCGTATTTGTCCAGCTCCGTCCGGATGTTTTCCAGGGCCCCTTTGCCGAAGAACAGTTTGGTGGGATTGCAGTATGTAAAATTTCCTAACATGGTTTTCTCCTTTTGTCTTCCAAATCATGTGGTTTGTTTCTGATGGTTCTGAGTATAACAGAAGATAGAATTCATGTGAAATAGTTAGTTTTCATCATCTATAATAAATTTTTTGCATGATATAATAAATACAAAGGAGGGATCCTGATGGACAGTGAAACCCTGAAAAACTTCTTAGTGGTGGCCGGGGGGCTGGGGCTGGCCATGGGGCTGGACGGGCTCATCAACACCAGCGGCAGTCCCCTTTGCTTCCGGCCCTGCAGCCCTCCCCTTCTGGATACCATGAGCCTGATCTGGAAACGGGGCCAGCTGTTCACCCCGGCCGTCCAGGGGTTCCTGGATCTGCTGCTGCAGAATTTTGGGAAGACGGAATAAAAAAGGAGCTGTTGACAAAAATCGGGAGTGCCTCAGGCACTCCCGATTTTTCTCAATCAAACTTCCGGTCGTACAGATCGCTCTTGGCCAGGAACTCTTCCACCGTGGCAAAGCCCAGCTTTTTCAGCAGCTCGATTACGTAGGGGTTTTCCGCAGGAGTCTTGTACTGGGCCTCATCACTGTAGGCCTGTACGTTCTTCTTGCCTTCCTCCCGGTTCACCAGCGCTTTGGGGCCGCCTACGCAGCCGCCTTTGCAGCCCATGCCTTCAAAGAAGTTCCCTTCGTGGTTCCCTTTCAGGATGCTGTCAATCATGGCCCGGCATTCAGGCACACTGTCCGCCCGGCGGATCTTCATTTCGATCTTCCGGTGAGGGTTCAGCTTCTTCACGGTGGCATCCACAGCTGCCGCCACCCCGCCGGCGTAGGCGTAGCGGATCCCGGCCTTGGAGGCGTGAGGCACATTGTCTTCTTCCAGGGAAGTCAGATCCAGCTGGGTGGTGGAGAACAGATCCCGGAGCTCTTCATAGGTGAGCACGTAGTCGATGGCTCCCTTCAGATCCGGTTCCTTGATTTCCGCCTTCTTGGCCATGCAGGGCCCGATGAACACGGTCTTCGCTTCCGGATGGAGCACCTTCACCGTCCGGCCCCCGGCGATCATGGGAGATACGGAACCGGGCACATTGGGCATCAGCTGGTGGTACAGCCGGCGGATCATGGCGATCCACATGGGGCAGCAGCAGCTGGTGAGCTGGAAGTCCCCTTCTTTATTGACGTTCTTGTCGAACTCCAGGGCTTCCTTCAGGGTCAGGATATCGGCGAACACCGCCACTTCCAGCATCCCGGAAAAGCCCAGCAGCTTCAGGGCCGTCCGCAGTTTGCCGGCGGTGACTTCCGGGCCGAACTGGCCGGAGAAGGCGGGAGCCACCAGGGCATAGATGGGGGTATCTCCCTTCTTCAGTTCTTCCACCACGGGGATGATGTCCTTCTTGGTCTTCAGGGATTCCAGTTTGCAGGCATCCACACAGGCCTGGCAGCCCACGCATTTGTCCGGATCGATCTGGACCCCGTCAGCACTGGGATGCATGGCATCCCACTGGCAGACCTTCACACAGTCCGCCTGCTTGTCTTCCGAACAGGTGCAGGGCTTCACCCGCCACACCAGGCTGGTTTCTTCCGGATGGGCCAGGCATTCGATCATCTTGGGATCGGCGTTGTCGATGTCTTCCACATTCTTCCCTTCCGCCGCCCGTTTCAGCATCTTGTGATACAGTTCATCCAAAGTCAGGTTTTTCGCTTTGCTGTCTTCCATTTTTTCTCCCCTTATTCATGGCCAGCAGTGCTGGCTTCCTTCGGCCATTGACTATTGACCATTGACAATTGACAATTCACACAATCTTCGTGGACCATCCCTCGATGTTCCACACTTGGTCCACCCAGTCTTCGTAGAATTCCGGTTCGTGGGATACCAGCAGCAGGGTTCCCTTGTACTCCCGGAGGGCCCGCCGGAGCTCTTCCTTGGCTTCCACATCCAGATGGTTGGTGGGTTCGTCCAGCACCAGCAGGTTGGCCGGCCGCTGCATAATCTTGCACAGCCGCACCTTGGCCGCTTCACCCCCGGAAAGAGCCGTCATTTTGGTGGTGATGTGGTCGTTGGTGAGGCCGCAGGCGGCCAGGGCAGCCCGGACTTCCGAATTGGTCATCCCCGGGTATTCCTGCCACAGTTCCTCCAGGGCAGTGTTCTGGTTCCCTTTGGCACTTTCCTGTTCGAAATACCCTACGGACACGAAATCTCCCTGTTCCACACTGCCTGCCACCGGAGGGATCATCCCCAAAAGGGTCTTCAGCAGGGTGGATTTCCCCAGGCCGTTGGTACCCCGGATGGCGATTTTCTGGCCCCGTTCCAGCTTCAGATCCACCTGTTTGGTGAGAGGCACATCATACCCCAGCACCAGATTGCTGGCAGTAAGCACGAACCGGGACGGGGTCCGGTCTTCCAGGAACCGGAAATGAGGCTTGGGCTTTTCCGCCCGTTTGGTAAGGAGCTCCATTTTGTCCAGTTTCTTCTGCCGGCTGTTGGCCATGCCCCGGGTGGCCACCCGGGCCTTGTTCCGGGCAATGAAGTCCTGTTCCTTTTTGATCTCCGCCTGCTGCCGTTCGTAGGCCGCCTCTTCCTGGCGCCGCTTCAGGGCCGCCATCTCCTCGAACTTCTCGTAGTTCCCGGTATACCGGTCCAGCTTCAGGTTGTCCACATGCCAGATGATGTTGGTCACTGCATTGAGGAAGGGTACATCGTGGGAAATCAGGATGAAGGCGTTTTCGTAGTCCTGGAGATACCGGGTAAGCCACTGGATGTGCTCCGCATCCAGGTAGTTGGTGGGTTCGTCCAGCAGCAGGATGTCAGGGTTCTCCAGCAGCAGCTTGGTGAGCAGCACCTTGGTCCGCTGGCCCCCGGACAGTTCGTCCACCTTGTGTTCCAGGCCGATGTCCCGGAGCCCCAGGCCTCCGGCCACTTCTTCGATTTTGGCATCCAGGTTGTAATAGTCCGCCGCTTCCAGCCGTTCCTGGATTTCCCCCACTTCCTCCATAAGCCGTTCCATTTCTTCCGGGGAAGCGCTTTCCATTTTGTCGTAGTCCCCCAGCATTTCCTGTTCCTGTTCCACCAGGTCCTGGAAGGCGGTGCGGAGGGTTTCCCGGATGGTCTTCCCGGGCTCCAGGGCGGAATGCTGGTCCAGGTAGCCCACTTTGGTCCGCCGGGCCCAGGTCACCTTTCCTTCATCGGGAGTCAGTTTCCCGGTGATGATGGACATAAAGGTGGATTTCCCTTCCCCGTTGGCCCCCACCAGGGCCACATGTTCCCCCTTTTCCAGGCGGAAAGAAACATCGTCGAAAATTTCCCGTCCCCCATAGCTGTGGGAAAGATGGGCAACATCCAAAACACTCATGCAAGAACTCCTTTTGTTGATTCGTTCACCGCCAGCAAAGCTGGCTTCCTTCGGCCATTGACCATTGACCGCTGACAGGGTGAAAAATACTTTTCACCCTCTATAATCGGTTAAGTATACCATAAAATCCTCTTCCCGTTCAATGATTCCAATAGTTGCAGAAACAACAGACATCTGTACAGACTGTATGTTATAATGTCCCCGCTAAGGGTCTGCCGCACGGGTGGCGGACCCATGACCCTTATAACTGCGCTGCAAGAGGAGAAAAACATGGGTTATCAACTGACACAAGAAGGACTCCGTCAGGTATTCGCCGACTGGAGCCGGGAGTATGACATCTACGCTCCCAAACGGTTCGAAGGGACCGGCCGCTTTTCTGAAACGGATGTGATCCGCTATGGGACGGTGACCGCGCCGGAAGAAGTGATCTGGGACCAGCGGTCCGACTATTCCTGGAAGGAAGCGGTGCTGCCGGTCTGCCAGACCCTGCTGTACTTTACGGAAGAAACGGTCACGGAAGCCAAGGATCCGGACCGGGGCAAGATTGTCCTGCTCCGGAGCTGTGACCTGGCTGCGGTACAGCGGTTCGACTACATCTTCCTCCAGAACGGACCGGAAGATTCCTACTACCGGTCCCGCCGGGACAAGATTAAATTCGTCCTCATGGGTTGTGACCATTCCTTTGAGGGCTGTTTCTGCGTCAGCATGGGCACCAACCGTACTGCCGGCTGGGACGCAGCCCTGAACCGCCGGAAAGAGGGCTACCAGGCTGAAGCCGCCGACAGCTTCCTGGCCGCCGCCCTGGAAAAGGCCGGAACCCTCTGTGGAGACGTGGTCCCTGACGCCGTGGAAGCCAACGACTTCACCGTCACGGTGCCGGAGGACCTGACCAGTGCCGTGGCCCAGAGCACCATCTGGGACGAATACGACAAACGGTGCATCAAATGCGGCAGGTGCACCCTGGTGTGCCCCACCTGCACCTGCTGGTCCATGCAGGATCTTTTCTACACGGAAAACGGCAAAGCCGGGGAACGGCGCCGGGTCCAGGCTTCCTGCATGATCGACGGCTACACCGACGTGGCCGGGGGCCTGAAGTTCCGCCAGAAGGGCGGGGAACGGATGCGCTTCAAGGTGCTCCACAAGGTCCTGGACTTCAAGAAACGGGCCGGATACCAGATGTGCGTGGGCTGCGGCCGGTGCGATGCCATCTGCCCGGAATACATTTCCTTTGTCCGCTGCATCGACAAACTGGCGGACGGCATGAAGGAGGTCACGAAAGATGAAAGATAACACCTACCTGCCCTTCCGCTCCGAGATCCTGGAAGTGATCAAGCATGCGGACCTGGAATACACCTTCCGGATGGCCTATGACCGGGGCAAGGAACATCCGGTGAAACCGGGCCAGTTCTTTGAGATCTCCATCCCCAAATACGGGGAAGCTCCCATTTCCGTCAGCGGCATCACCGACCATTCCCTGGATTTCACCATCCGGAAAGTGGGCAGCCTCACCAACGAAATCTTCGAAAACTACGTGGGGGACCATTTCTTCCTCCGGGGGCCCTACGGCAACGGGTTCGACGTGAACATGTTCAAAGGCAAGGAAATCATCCTGGTGGCCGGTGGGTCCGGCCTGTCCCCCATCCACGGGGTCATCGACTACTTTGCGGACCATATGGACGAATGTGAACGGCTGACGGTGATCGTGGGCTTCAAATCCCCCCACGACATCCTGTTCCGGGAAGACCTGAAACGGTGGAAACAAAGCGGCATGAACCTGATTTACACCGTGGACAAGGCGGACGACGACCCGGACTATGACGGCCATGTGGGCCTGGTGACCCAGTACATCCCGGAAATGAACCTCCAGGATCCGGACAACGCCATTGCCGTGGTGGTGGGTCCTCCCATGATGATCAAATTCTCCATCAAGACCCTGCTGGGCCTGGGCTTCGACGAAGAAAAGGTCTGGGTCTCTGAATCCCGGAAAATGTGCTGCGGCGTGGGCAAATGCGGCCACTGCCGGATCGGCGAAATCTACGTGTGCCAGGATGGACCGGTGTTCAAATACACCCAGGTCCGGTCCTTCATTGACTAGGAGGCGTCCCATGCTGGATATGGATTGTGGAAAACTGAAAAAGAACGCCTACCGGGTGACCAAGCACCGGGGCATCACCTCTTCCCGGGTGCGGGTGCCCGGCGGCCATCTCACCGCCGATGTACTGGGGAAGATCCAGGAAATCGCGGAAACCTACGGCAACGGCCAGGTCCATCTGACCATCCGCCAGGGCTTCGAGATCCTGGGGATTCCCTTTGAAAAGGTTCCCGAAGTGAACAAGGCTCTCCAGCCCATCATCGAGGAACTGGACATCAACCAGGAAGCCCCCGGCACCGGCTATCCCGCTTCCGGGACCCGGAACATCATGGCCTGTGTGGGGAACCGGGTGTGCCCCTTCGGGAACTACGACACCACCGCCCTGGCCAAACGGATCGAAAAGGCCATCTTCCCCAACGACCTCCATGTGAAGGTGGCCCTTACCGGCTGCCCCAACGACTGCTGCAAGGTGCGGATGCACGATTTCGGGATCATCGGCATGACCGAGCCCCAGTTCGATCCCTCCCGGTGCATCAGCTGCGGCGCCTGTGTGAAGAAATGCAAACAGCTTTCCGTGGAAGCCCTGCACATGGACAAATTCCGCCCGGTGCGGAACGTGGAAAAATGCATCGGCTGCGGAGTCTGCGCCCATGCCTGCCCCAACCGGGCCTGGACCCGGAGCAGGACCCAGTATTTCCGGATCACCCTTTTGGGCCGCAGCGGCAAGAAGAACCCCCGGATGGGTGTGGACTTCATCAAATGGGCGGATGCGGACAGCGTTGTGAAGATTGTCAGCAATGTGTATGACTACGCCCGGAAGTACATCGACCCGGAAGCTCCCGGGGGCAAAGAACACATCGGCTACATGGTGGACCGGACCGGTCCGGAAGAATTCCTCCGGTACATCCTCCGGGACGTGCACCTGCCGGAAAAGGCGGAAGTGTACAAACCTCTCTACTGGAACGGGATCCGGTATTGGGGATTGAAGTAATAAAGGATGTGAAAATGCTTTTCACACCCTGTCACTAGTCTCTAGCTGATGGAAGCCAGCTGTCGCTGGCAAATATAGGAGTTGTGAATTATTTTTTCACAGCTCCTTTTTTGTTATAATGGACCCATGAAAGGACTGATACTCATGAAATGGCTCATTGCTTCTGATATCCATGGGTCCGCCTTGTTCACCCGGCAGCTGCTGGAACGGTTCCGTGCCGAAGGGGCCGACCGACTGCTTCTTTTGGGCGACCTTTTGTACCACGGGCCCCGGAACGACCTGCCGGAAGGCTATGCCCCCAAAGAGGTGATCGCCCTCCTGAACGGCCTGAAGGACCGGATCTTCTGCGTCCGGGGCAACTGCGAGGCGGAAGTGGACCAGATGGTCCTCCAGTTCCCGGTGCTGGCGGACTATGCCCTGCTGGAATGGAACCATCACCTGATCTTCGTCACCCACGGCCACCGGTACAACCTCCAGCACCCGCCTCTCCTCCAGCCCGGAGACATTCTCCTCCACGGCCACACCCACATCCCCGCCAACGAGCCCTGGGGCCAGGACAACCGGTACTGGAACCCGGGCTCCGTTTCCCTGCCCAAAGCCGGCACTCCCCACAGCTATATGGTGCTGGAAGAGGACCGGCCCCTCTGGAAAGCCTTGGAATAGGAGGACCAGGATCATGATTCCTTCCAGAAAAATTTCCTTTTCTCTTTTCCTGGCGGTGCTGGGAATGGTTTCTTCCGGGTTCCGGCCTTTGCCGGCTCTGGCCCGGGAGGATGCCGCCAAGATCTCCCACGCCCGGAAAAGCTGGCCAACAATGTGAATCTGACCTACAACTACAAAGAGGACACAGCGGCTCCCGGCTGGATTTCCCTGTATCACAACTACAGCCAGGCTGATTCTTACTACCCCGCAGGAACGGAAGAACAGGATGAACTCCCCAGCTACAGCCGGTGGAAGTCTTACACCAACGGACTGGACTGGCGGGACGGCTGGAAAGTGGGAAAGCATTCCACCGTCACGGCCGGGATCACCTGGCAGCACACCTCCCTGGATACGGAGCAGAACCTGCTGGATGCCCATAACTTTGCCAAGAACTACAACCAGGGCATCAGCAATCTGTCCGGCTATGTGACCACCAAGACCCGGTACGGCAAGCTGTCCCTCCAGAGCACCTCCCTGTTCAATCACAACACCCGGTTCGATAATGAATATGTGTACGGAGACTCCCTGGAATACCGGCCGGACGACAGACTGACCTTTTACGGATCCCTCCAGCGGATCTATTCCGTCCCCACCCTGGACGAACTGTACTACAACAATTACAACCGGGATTCTGACGGAGCCTGGAAGATCCGGGGAAATGAGCACCTCCAGCCGGAAACCGGCTTCAAATGGAACGGAGGCATCCGGTACCGGCTCAGCAGCCACAGTACCCTGGGGGCCAACGCCTTTGTGTCCCACATCAACAATCCCATTGTGTGGTACAGGGAGGCCGGGACCTGGACACCCAAAAATCTGGAAAGCCAGAACAAGGATGGAATCCAGGTCACCTGGGAAGACCAGTTCAGCCCGAAATACGGTCTCACCGCCTCCTACGCCTGGACCCGTACGGACACCACCTACGGCAGCGGCATCGATCCCCAATACACCGATGAAGTGGCGCCCCATGCCGTCAAGGCGGCCTTGACCTACCGGGACAAACGGTGGACCAACAGCCTGCTGTTCCAGGCCGCCTGGGGCCGGGACAAGGGATGGTACACCGGCAATGCCTTCACCCTGGACGCCAATGTCAATTACAGATTCAACCAGCACTGGAGCACCTGGCTGAAGCTCAGGAACCTGCTGGATGAAAGTTACGAAGACGTGGGCTCCCGGACCCTGGGCGACTGCCCCGCCTACGGCCGCACGGCCCTTCTGGGAGTAACGTACAGGTTGTAAAAAAAAAGGGCTGTTGCATGAGCAACAGCCCCTTAGTCGGAAGTCGGGAGTCTGAAGTCGGAAGCCTCAGGACAGGATCCGTCTGGCTGGACGGATCCTTTTGATTATGTAAAACCAGAATCGAAATCAATCTGAGCGATCATTTCGTCCAAAGGTTCTACACATTCAAAAAATTTGCCTGCAAATTTAACCTTCGGCTCCAGACTTCCGACTCCAGACTTGAGCCGCTATGCGGCTCTACAGCTAAGGGGGTGTTGCACATAACGTGCAACACCCTCCCTTTTACTTTTTCACCGTTTCCTTCAGATTCTTGAAGAACCGGTCGATGATCCGGTTGTACACTCCCAAGGGATCGTTTTCACTGTCCCGTACCCGGGCATCTTCGCTGGAGGCCACCAGTTTCCCGGTTCTGGTGTCGAACCACAGGAACCGGACGGTGACGCTGGCATAGGGCACGTAATAATCCGGGATGTATTCCGGATAGGTGATGGTCCGATAAAACGTATGCCAGTTTCCCTGGTCATCCCGGTAGCTGTCATCGATTTCCCGGGTCTTCCATTCCGTATGGGCGGGCACCAGGTAAGAATCCACCTGGCAGTTGTCCAGGGCGGCCAGGATGTACAGCTGGGCCCCTGCGTCCAGGGCTGCCTGGGGGATGGCCACTGCTCTTCTTTCCCCATCTGTTGTCTGGACCTGACTTTTCCCGTCTTTTTCCCCTGATTTCTCTGTTTTTCCAGCAGAAACCAGGGGGTCTTTTTCTTCCCCTTCTCCCGGCAAAAGAGCCCGGAACTGGATCTCCGGGGCCAGTACCACTTTCACCCCCTTGGCCTTTCCGGCTTTTTTCCGGTAGTCCTGAAGCATTTTCTGAGCCTTGGTACCACTCTGGAGATGGTAGCCGCTCATATCCATATCCGACAGGTACACCGTCTTCACCTGGCTGAAATCATAGTCCGTATCCTGCCAGCTGGTGTATTCCGCCAGAGCTCCGGAAGCCCCGGCCATAGTCAGGATTCCCCCCAGCACCAGCGTACGGATGCCTTGCAGCAGTTTCATGGATCTCATCCTTTCTGTTTTTTCTGATTTTTTACCAGTCTGCCGGGAAAACATGAATCCGGCAGACTCAGTATATCATAAGGTGAAATCCGGATACAATAAAAAAGAACCCGTCAGCCACGGGTTCTTTCCATCGGCCAGTGACCGTTGACCAGTGACAAAAAAGAGGCTGTTGCATGCGCAACAGCCCTTTTTTACAGAACTCAGATCAGTTCCAGGATTGCCATTTCAGCAGCATCGCCGCGGCGGGGAGCCGTTTTGTAAATACGGGTATAACCGCCGTTGCGGTCAGCGTATTTGGGGGCGATTACATCAAACAGCTTCTTGGTGGCATCTTCATCCACGAGGAATGCCAGAACCTGACGACGAGCGCTCAGATCACCTTTTTTAGCCAGGGTGATCATTTTATCAGCCAGACCGCTGATTTCTTTGGCTTTCGTTTCAGTGGTTTCGATTCTCTCGTTTTTGAAGAAGGCGGTCAAGACGCTGCGGAACATAGCTTTCCGGTTGCTGGTGTTCCGGTTGAATTTTCTGTAGGACATCTTTCGTCTTCCTCCTATTCTTCGTCAGAATTGCGCAGGTGCAATCCCAATTCTTCGATTTTGTTCTTGACTTCTTCCAAGGATTTGCTGCCCAGGTTGCGGACGCAAATCAGCTCGTCTTCCGTCTTGTTGATGATATCTTCTACCGTATTGATGCCGGCCCGTCTCAAGCAGTTGTTGGAACGGACAGTCAGATCCAGATCATCGATGGACATCTGCAGCACAGAAGACTTGGTGCCTTCATCGCTGGTCTTGGTACCATCTTCGTCCCCCTGGATGCGGGGCACGTTGGTGGTCTTGAACAGAGCCAGATACTTGATCAGGATTTCGGCTGCAGAAGTCACAGCTTCATCCGGCCCCAGGCTCCCGTCGGTCCATACTTCAAGGGTCAGCCGGTCGTAGTTGGTCACGTTGCCCACCCGGGTATCGGTGACACCGAATTTCACACGGGTGATGGGGGAGTAGATGGAATCCACAGGGATGAAGCCGATGGGCTGATCCTTGGATTTGTTCTTCTCCGCCTGGACGTAGCCACGGCCCACGTCAACGTAGATTTCCATGTTCAGGGATCCGTTCTTGTCCAGGGTTGCAATGTGCAGCTCCGGATTCAGAACTTCCGTGTCCTGATCGGTGATCACGTCGGCGCCGGTCACTTCGCCTTCGCCAGCCTTCTTGATGTAGAACGTCTTGGGTTCAAAGGAGGTCTGGTCATCCAGACCCACTTTGAAGCACAGGGCTTTGATGTTTAATACGATATCCGCAACGTCTTCTCTGACTCCCTCAATGGTAGAGAACTCATGGAGGACTCCATCGATTTTGATGCCCGTCACAGCCATGCCGGACAAGGAAGAAAGCAGTACACGACGCAGACTGTTACCTAAAGTAATACCGTATCCACGTTCCAAAGGTTCCCAGACGAACTTGCCATAACGTCCGTCAGGAGAAATTTCGTCGACAACCAGGCTAGGTTTTTCGATTTCCTTCATGCGGAAGCCTCCTTTCGCGCATTACCACAATACGCGGTATAAGTAAGTGGAGAACAGTATCGGATTACTTGGAGTACAATTCGACGATCATCTGTTCTTCAACAGGTACGTCGATGTCTTCCCGAACCGGCAGACGGTCAACCTTTCCGCTGAGGTTTTGAGCGTCCACGGAGATCCAGGCAGGAACGGAGGTCTTGCCCAGGACTTCAGCCATGCCTTTGAAGTAGGCAGAGCTGCGGCTGTTTTCCATTACGGAGACTACATCCCCGGCTTTAACCAGAGCAGAGGGGATGTCCAGGCGCTTGCCGTTTACGGCAATGTGGCCATGGGTCACCAGCTGGCGAGCCTGACGGCGGGTATGGGCCAGGCCCATGCGGTATACCACGTTGTCCAGTCTGCGTTCCAGCAGGATCAGCAGGTTGGCACCAGCGATGCCTTCCATTTTCTTGGCTTTTTCATAGTAGCCGCGGAACTGTTTTTCCAGAACGCCATAGATGAACTTGGCTTTCTGTTTTTCAGCCAGCTGCATACCATATTCGCTCTTCTTTTTGAACTGGCGTTTCGGCTGCCGGTTGGATTCTTTCATAACCCCAACGAAAGCCGGAGACATGCCCAGAGATCTGCATCTTTTCAGAACAGGAGTCTTATCAATAGCCATCTAGTCTTTCACCTCCAATTATACTCTTCTGCGTTTCGGCGGACGGCAGCCGTTATGAGGAATGGGAGTCACATCTTTGATGGATTCCACTTCCAGGCCTGCAGCCTGCAGAGCGCGGATAGCAGCTTCACGGCCAGCGCCGGGGCCCTTGACGAATACTTCGATCCGTTTCAGACCATGTTCCATAGCGGCTTTGGCAGCGGATTCAGCAGCCATCTGAGCTGCAAAAGGAGTGCTTTTCCGGGAACCGCGGAAGCCCTGACCGCCGGCAGAAGCCCAGCTCAGGACAGCCCCGTTCAGATCGGAAATCGTTACGATCGTGTTATTAAAGGTGGAGCGGATATGTGCTACACCAGCTTCAATGTTCTTGCTTACTTTCCGTTTGGCACGGACAACTTTTTTACCAGCCACTCGTCTAATCCCTCCTTAGACAGACTTACTTCTTAGCGCCGGCCACTTTTTTCGGGCCTTTGCGGGTACGAGCATTGTTCTTGGTGTTCTGACCCCGTACAGGCAGGCCTGCACGATGTCTCCGGCCGCGGTAGCAACCGATTTCCACCAGGCGTTTAATGTTCAGGGATTCTTCACGACGAAGGTCCCCTTCCACTTTGTATTCATGATCCAGGATTTCACGCAGCTTGGCAATTTCCGCTTCCGTCAGATCCCGGACACGGGTGTCAGGGTTGATCCCGGTTTTAGCCAGGATTTCCCGGGACAGGGTCAGACCGATCCCGTAAATGTACGGCAGAGCGTATTCGATACGTTTATCTCTAGGCAAATCTACACCGGCGATACGAGCCATTCAAAGCACCTCCTTCTTATCCTTGTCTCTGTTTATGTTTCGGGTTTTCGCAAATGACCATGACGCGGCCTTTGCGTTTGATGATCTTGCATTTTTCGCAAATGCGTTTTACAGACGGTCTTACTTTCATGTTGCTTGAACCTCCTCTTGCCAATCCTCTTATTTGAACCGATAAGTAATCCGACCCCGGTTCAGATCATAGGGCGTCAGCTCTACGGTCACCTTATCCCCTGGGAGGATCTTAATAAAGTTCATACGTATTTTTCCGGAAATATGTGCCAGGATTTCATGATCGTTTTCCAGTTTTACCCGGAACATCGCATTGGGTAAAGATTCCAAGACAGTACCTTCTACTTCGATCGCATCTTGTTTTGACACGCTTATGCCTCCTTACCCTTTTACAGCAGCGACCACATCAGCATACACCTTGTCGATGGGCTGAGTGCCGTCAATTTCCCTGTACACGCCTTCCGCCTTGTAATACGCAATGAGAGGAGCAGTTTGGCTATGGTACGCTTCCAAACGTTTTTTCACAGTGGTTTCTTTGTCATCATCCCGCTGGTAAAGTTCCCCACCGCATTTGTCGCATACGTTTTCCTGTTTGGGAGGATTGTACACCACATGATAGGTGGCACCACAGTTTTTGCAGATCCGCCGGCCGGTAACCCGGGCTACCAGGTCTTCATCAGGCACGCTGATGTTGACCGCAGCAGTCAGGGAGATCCCGAGATTCTTCAGGATGTCGTCCAGGGCTTCTGCCTGATCTTTGGTACGGGGAAAACCGTCCAGGATGAATCCTTTGGCACAGTCCGGCTGGCTCAGACGTTCCTTCACAATGCCGATCGTGACACTGTCCGGAACCAAACCGCCGGCGTCCATATATTTCTTGGCTTCTTTCCCCAATTCCGTCCCATTTTTCACAGCCGCACGGAACATATCTCCCGTAGAAATATGGGGAATGGGGAAATCGGCAACTAATTTTTCCGCTTGGGTCCCCTTGCCTGCGCCAGGAGGTCCCATTAAAAGAATATGCATGTTCTCTCTCCTTATTTCATGAAACCCTGGTAGTGCCGCATGAGGGTCATGGACTCTACCTGTTTCATTGTGTCAAGCGCTACGCCAACTACGATCAACAAAGCCGTTCCGCCGAAGTATACTCCGGAAATTCCTGTGAGCCAGACGATCATGTTGGGCATAATAGCAATGAACGCCAGAAAAACAGCACCCGCCAGGGTGATCCGGTTCATCACCTTGTCCAGATAGTCCGTGGTCGGTTTGCCAGGCCGCAGCCCGGGGATGAAGCCGCCGTATTTCTTGATGTTGTCGGACATATCCGGGATGTTCAGGCTTACTGCGGTATAGAAGTAAGTGAAGAACAGGATGAGCAGGATGTACAGCGAGGTCTGCAACGGTGTGCCCCATGCTAAATAGCCGGCCACTTTCTGGATCCAGGGGATCTTGATGAACTGCGCAATGGTCACAGGAAACATCAATACGGAAGAAGCGAAGATGATGGGCATAACACCGGCCTGATTCACCTTCAGGGGAATGTAGGTGGTGTGTCCGCCGTACATCTTCCGACCTACGATCCGCTTTGCGTACTGGACGGGGACTTTCCGGTAGGAAACCGTAATGGCCACCACGAACATCACCATCAGTACAGCCAGCACAGCGAAGATCAATACGTTGAAGACGTTGATAGTTCCTGCCTGCAGGTACCGGCCGATCACAGCCAGCCCGTTGGGCAGTCGGGAAATGATCCCGGCAAAGATGATCAAAGAAATCCCGTTCCCGATCCCTTTGGCCGTAATCTGTTCCCCAATCCACATCAGCAGCAGAGAGCCTGCGGTAAGGGTGATGACAATCATGGCAAAGGAGAAGAAGTCAGGGTTGTTGACTGCCGCCCGCAAGCCATATGCCATCCCGATTGCCTGAATGGCGCCCAGGCCCACCGCCGCATAGCGGTTGATTTTGTTGATTTTTTTTGCTCCTTCCGCTCCCTCTTTGGACCATTCTTCCAAAGTCGGGATCACCACTGTCAGCAGCTGCGTAATAATTGACGCATTGATGTAAGGAGTAATGCTCATGGCAAATATGGAGAATTTGCTGAGAGCACCGCCGGAGAACAGATCCAGAAGACCGAACAGGTTTCCACTGGTGAAAAGCCGTTCGATCATGGCTGCGTTAACCCCCGGAACGGGAATTTGCGTACCAGCCCTGAATACTATGAACATCGCAAGGGTAAATAATACTTTCTTTCGGAGTTCCGTAGCCTTTAACAGGTTATCAAGGGCTGATGCCAATTAGATCACCTCTACCTTACCGCCGGCAGCTTCGATCTTGGATTGAGCAGTTTTGCTGAAGCCCATGGCTCTTACCGTGACCTTTTTGGTCAGTTCGCCATTGCCCAGGACACGAATGCCGTCACGGATGTTTTTCACCAGGCCGGCTTCGATCAGGGCTACAGGATCGATTACAGCACCGTCGTCAAAGCAGTTGAATACTTCCACATTGATCTCAGTGTAATGTTTGCCGAATTTATT
Source organism: Acidaminococcus sp. HCP3S3_H5 (assembly GCF_052122235.1). Taxonomy (NCBI): domain Bacteria; kingdom Bacillati; phylum Bacillota; class Negativicutes; order Acidaminococcales; family Acidaminococcaceae; genus Acidaminococcus; species Acidaminococcus sp. HCP3S3_H5. Next base: position 188,077 of record NZ_JBQKCS010000005.1, on the reverse strand, counting down.
GTAGAAACCGCGTTTCGGCAGACGCAGGTACAACGGCTTTTGGCCACCTTCGAACCCAGGACGTTTCACCCCGCCGCTACGGGATTTCTGACCTTTTTGGCCTTTGCCGGATGTTTTGCCCAGGCCGGAACCAAGACCGCGGCCTACACGGACGCGAGCTTTTTTGGAGCCGGCAGCGGGAGCCAATTCATGCAAATACATTTGCAGACCTCCTTATTACGCCTTCACTTCTTCTACTTTGACCATATGTTCCACTTTGTGGATCATACCGCGCAGAGCAGGAGAGTCTTCTTTCACAACGCTGGTACGGATCTTGGTCAGACCCAGAGCCTTGACAGTAGCGCGTTGGTCTTTGGGATACCCGATTAAGCTACGGGTCAGCGTGATTTTTACCTGTGCCATCATGCTACCTCCTTAGCCTAACAGTTCTTCAACAGTTTTGCCGCGCAGAGCAGCAACTTCTTTGGCGTTCTTCAGGGATTTCAGACCCTGCAGAGTTGCCCGGACCACATTGTTGGGGTTGGAAGTACCCTGAGATTTGGTCAGGATGTCCCGAACGCCAGCCAGTTCCAGGACGGCACGGACAGCACCGCCGGCGATAACCCCGGTACCTTCCATAGCCGGTTTCAGCAGGACGCGGCCTGCACCGAACACACCGATTACTTCGTGAGGAATGGTGGTGCCTTTCAGAGGAACGGTGATCAGGTTCTTTTTGGCATCATCCACACCCTTGCGGATTGCTTCGGGAACTTCGGCAGCTTTGCCCAGGCCCATGCCAACCTTGCCGTTTTCATCACCAACAACAACCAAAGCAGAGAAGGAGAAACGACGTCCGCCTTTTACGACCTTAGCTACGCGGTTGATGAAGACTACTCTTTCTTTGAAGCCATCATCTTGTTTTTCGTAATTAGCCACTCTTTTGTCCTCCCTCTGTTAAAATTCCAGACCAGCTTCGCGAGCCGCTTCAGCCAGGGCTGCTACACGGCCGTGATACAGGTAACCACCGCGGTCGAATACAACAGTCTTGATGCCCTTTTCCAGAGCTTTTTTGGCGATTTCAGTGCCGACAGCTTTAGCAGCTTCGATGTTGCCGCCGTAGTTGGCTTTGTTGGCCTTTTCCACGGTGCTGGCGGAAACCAGAGTTTCACCAGTTTCATCGTTGATGATCTGAGCGTAGATGTTGCTCAGGCTGCGATATACATTGAAACGGGGTTTTTCAGCCGTTCCCACAATATTTCTGCGCATACGCAGGTGACGTTTCTGACGTGCTGCGTTTTTATCTTTCTTGTTCAGCAAGAGATTCACTCCTTCCTATTAGAAATTATTTCTTGCCTTTGGCGCCGGCTTTACCAACCTTGCGGATGATATGTTCGCCTACATAGCGGATCCCTTTGCCTTTGTAGGGTTCGGGAGCACGCAGGCTGCGGATTTCAGCAGCCACAGCACCAACTTTTTCCTTGTCGATACCGGAAACGATGATTTCCGTGGAGTTCGGGCAGTCGAAGGAAATGCCTTCGGGAGGATCCATCACGCAGGGATGGGAGAAGCCCAGGGTGAAGCTCAGGGCTTTGCCCTTCTTGGCTACACGGTACCCAACACCCTGGATTTCCAGGTGTTTGGAATACCCTTCCGTAACGCCGATGATCATGTTGTTGATCAGGGTACGGGACAGGCCGTGGAGGCTGCGGTGCACCTTGTCGTCGGAAGGACGGGTCACGGTGATCACCCCATCATTCAGGGCCACGGTCAGTTCTTTGCTGATTTGACGGCTCAGTTCGCCTTTCGGTCCCTTAACGGAGACCAGGTTATCTTCCACCGTTACCGTAACTTTATCAGGGACGGTAATCGGAGCTTTTCCAATTCTTGACACTTATAAGCACCTCCGGTCTAGGGAATATCTTACCAAACGTAAGCCACTACTTCGCCGCCCAATCCAGCTTTCCGGGCAGCCTTGTCGGTCATCATGCCCTTGGAAGTGGAGATTACGGCGATGCCCAGGCCGCCCAGTACGCGAGGCAGCTGGTCTTTCTGGGTGTAGACTCTCAAACCGGGTTTGGAGATACGCTTAATGCCGGAAATAACTTTTTCCTTGTTGGGACCGTATTTCAGCTGTACACGGATCACATTCTGGTGTTCACCGGCTACGACTTCGAAATCTTTAATGAATCCTTCGCTCTTCAAAATCTCTGCAATGGCAGTTTTGATTTTGGAGCAGGGGATTTCAACTTTATCGTGATGAACCGAATTGGCATTACGGATTCTCGTAAGCATATCGGCAATCGGATCAGTCATGGTCATTTATAAAAGCCCTCCTTCCTTTTTCCGCTCTTACCAGCTTGCTTTCGTTACGCCGGGAATAGCGCCTTCGTAAGCATACTTCCGGAAGCAGATACGGCAAATGCCGAATTTGCGCATGTAAGCATGCGGTCTGCCACAGATTTTGCAGCGATTATATTTGCGGACCTTGAACTTCGGTTCCGCTTTCCATTTTTCAATCAATGCGGTCTTTGCCACGGTTTTCCCTCCTTATGCCCCAAACGGCATACCCAGAAGCTTCAGCAGTTCTCTGCCTTCTTCATCGGTTTTAGCAGTCGTTACGATGATAACATCCATGCCGCGGACTTTGTCGACTTTATCATAGTCGATTTCAGGGAAAATCAGCTGTTCTTTCAGGCCGATGGAATAGTTGCCACGGCCGTCGAAGGACTTGGGGTTGACCCCTCTGAAGTCACGTACCCGGGGCAGGGCAATGTTCATGAATTTATCCAGGAATTCATACATCCGGCTGCCACGCAGGGTGACTTTCACACCGATGGGCATGCCTTCACGGAGTTTGAATGCAGCGATGGATTTCTTTGCCTTGGTGATGATGGGTTTCTGACCGGCGATCATGGTCATGTCAGCCACAGCAGATTCAATAGCCTTGCTGTTGGTCACTGCTTCACCGCAGCCAATATTCAAAACAACTTTTTCCAGTTTCGGAATTTCGTTGACGTTCTTGTAATTGAATTTTTCCATTAAGCCTTTCACAGCTTCGGAATTGTATTTGTCTTGCAGTCTCGTTGCCATCTGTTTTCCTCCTTTCCCGAAGATTATTTATCGATGACTTCCCCGCATTTTTTGCAGGCTCTGACAAAACCATTGCCAGCGGCCACTTTTTTGATACGGGTCGGTTTCTTGCAGGACGGGCATACCAGCATTACGTTGGAAACGCTGATAGGAGCTTCCTTGGTAATGATCCCACCCTGAGGGTTGCTCTGAGAAGGTTTCGTGTGCCGTTTTACCTGGTTCACGCCTTCCACAGTCACCTTGGATTTCTTCGGGAAAGCAGCGGTCACTTTGCCTTCCTTGCCTTTATCTTTACCAGCCAATACCACCACGGTATCGCCTTTTTTCACGTGCAATTTCACGGCTTCAGCCATTTCTGCAACACCTCCTTGTTCTTAGAGCACTTCCGGTGCCAGGGAAATGATCTTCATGAAGTCTTTATCACGGAGTTCCCGGGCAACAGGCCCAAAAATACGAGTGCCCTGAGGGGTCTTATCGTCTTTGATCAGAACCGCAGCGTTTTCGTCGAAACGGATGTAAGAACCATCCGGACGGCGGGTGCCTTTTACGGAACGCACCACAACGGCCTTCACTACATCACCTTTTTGGACAACGCCACCGGGTGTAGCATCTTTGACAGAAGCCACAATGATGTCACCGATGTTGGCGTATCTCCGATAGGAACCGCCCAGCACACGGATGCACATAATCTTTTTGGCGCCGGTATTGTCCCCAACATTCAGCACAGTCTGCTGTTGAATCATGGTTTACCTCCCTTGCCAAGCTATGCTCAGCAGTCTATCTTATTTTGCCCGTTCTACGATTTCAACGACGCGCCAGCATTTGTCTTTGGACAGGGGCCGGGTCTGAGCAATCTTCACGATATCCCCAGTATGAGCATCATTGTTTTCGTCATGAGCCTTCAGTTTAATGGTATGCATTACGCCTTTTTTGTAAAGAGGGTGTTGAACCAGACGTTCAATAGCGACCACAACGGTTTTCTGCATCTTGTCGCTTACGACTTTACCAGTACGCGTAACACGCAAGTTTCTCTCTTCAGCCACGGAATGTTTCCTCCTTCGCTTAGGGTCTAACCCGGATTAAGCGTTCACTTCGCGTTCCCGCTGGATCGTTTTGATCTGGGCAATGGATTTCTTGACTTCTCTGATCTTCATCGGATTGTCCAGTTGTCCGGTTGCCATTTGAAAACGCAAATTAAAAAGTTCATCTTTTAAGCCTGCCAGCTTGGATTCCAGCTCTTCAACAGACATTTCTCTGATTTCGTTAGTTTTCATTAAGCTTCACCACCTACTCCATTTTCACGCGCGGTGACTTCGGCATCCAGCTGTTCCTTCGTAACGAAGCGGGTCTTGATCGGCAGCTTGTTGCCGGCCAGACGCATAGCTTCCTTAGCGATATCTTCAGTAACGCCTGCCATTTCGAACAGAACCCGGCCAGGTTTAACCACGGCTACCCAGTATTCAGGAGAACCTTTACCACTACCCATACGGCTGCCAGCAGCTTTGGCAGTTACAGGCTTGTCAGGGAAAATCTGGATCCATACCTGACCGCCACGTTTGATGTAACGGGTCATGGCGATACGGGCGGCTTCGATCTGCCGGTTGGTGATCCAGGACGGTTCCAGGGCCACCAGGCCGAACTGACCATGAGCCACTCTGTTGCCCCGCATTGCACGGCCTTTCATGCGGCCTCTATGCTGTTTACGATGCTGTACTCTCTTCGGTAATAACATTATTTCGCCCCTCCTTCTTGCGCTTCAGGAGCTTCCTTCTTCACGGCCTTGGTCGGCAGGACTTCGCCTTTGTAGATCCATACCTTTACGCCGATCCGGCCATAAGTGGTATGAGCTTCAGCAGTCCCATAGTCGATGTTGGCACGCAGGGTATGCAGAGGAATGCTGCCATCACGATAGCTTTCGGTACGGGCGATTTCAGCCCCGCCCAGACGGCCGGCGCACTGGATCTTGATCCCTTTGGCACCCAGACGCATGGTACGGCCCACGCACTGCTTCATGGCACGGCGGAAAGCGATCCGGCGTTCCAGCTGGGAAGCAACGTTTTCAGCAACCAGGGTGGCATCCATATCCGGTTGTTTAACCTCGATGATGTTGATGTCCAGCTTGCTGTCGGTCATTTTGGCCAGGTCTTTTTTCAGCAGTTCGATGTTGCTGCCCTGACGGCCGATGACGATACCAGGTTTAGCGGTGTAGATGCTGATCCGCATCTTCTGTTCCGTTCTTTCGATGGTAACCCGAGAGATACCAGCCTGGAATTGTTTATCTTTAATGAAATCACGAATCTTGATGTCTTCCAACAGATTCTTTTGATAGTCCTTGTCGGCGAACCATTTGGAATCCCAATCATCGATTACGCCCACTCTGAAACCATGTGGATTAACTTTTTGACCCACTATTCATTCCCTCCTTCTGTCAGGATGATTATTTTTCGGAAACAGCCACGGTGACATGGCTGGAACGTTTCAGGATCTTGAAGGCCTGTCCACGGGACCGCGGATGGATTCTCTTCATGGTGGGACCCTGGTCAACGAAAGCGTTGGAAACGACCAGATTGTCAGCGTTCATGTCAAAATTGTGTTCAGCGTTCGCAACAGCGGAGCGAAGAACTTTTTCAATAACCTCAGAACCAACTTTCGGGGTAAACTTGAGGATTGCAAAGGCTTCGTTCACAGACTTGCCCCGGATCAGGTTGATCACGATGCGCAGTTTGCGAGGTGCGATACGGATGTATTTGGCAACAGCTTTAGCTTCTTGCATCTATTTTATCCTCCTTCCCCTGATTATTTCGTTACGGCAGCGGCTTTATCGCCATGGCCCTTGAACAGACGGGTAGGAGCGAATTCGCCTAATTTATGGCCGACCATATCTTCGGTGATATACACAGGCACATGTTTGCGGCCATCATGGACAGCAATGGTGTGACCCAGGAATTCAGGGAGAATCGTGGAGCTGCGGGACCAGGTTTTAACGACTTTCTTATCCTGGGCAGCGTTCAGCGCTTCAATTTTCTTCAGCAGACTAGCTTGGACATAAGGTCCTTTTTTAACGGATCTGGACACTCTGTATGCCTCCTTTCAACAAACTCTGTTATTTCGTTCTGCGTTTCAGGATCAGTTTGGAAGAAGCCTTCTTGTTCTTCCGGGTACGGGTACCAAAAGCACTCTTGCCCCAGGGAGTAACAGGACGCTTACGACCAACAGGGGAGTGACCTTCACCGCCGCCATGAGGATGGTCGTTCGGGTTCATTGCCACACCACGGTTGGCGGGACGGACACCCAGCCAGCGGGAACGGCCTGCTTTACCCAGAGTCAGGTTTTCATGATCCAGGTTGCCGATCTGACCGATGGTGGCACGGCAGTTGATGTGTACCTGACGCAGTTCGCCGGAAGGCATACGCAGCAGGGCATAGCTGCCTTCTTTGGCCATCAGCTGGATGGCAGCACCGGCGCTCCGGCCCATCTGGCCGCCTTTGCCGATCTTCAGTTCCACATTGTGGACCATGGTACCCAGAGGGATGTTCTGCAGGGGCAGTGCGTTGCCCACTTTGATATCGGCTTCGGGACCGCTGACAACAACGTCGCCCACCTTCAGGCCCTGAGGAGCCAGGATGTAGCGTTTTTCACCGTCTGCATAGTTCAGCAGAGCAATGTTGGCGCTCCGGTTGGGATCATATTCGATGGTCGCAACTTTTGCGGGGATGTTGTCTTTATTCCGTTTGAAATCGATGATACGATACTGTCTTTTGTGACCGCCGCCCTGATGACGAACCGTCATTTTACCGGTGTTGTTCCGGCCGGCATGCTGGTTCAGTTTAACAACTAAAGGGCGATGGGGCTTGTCCGTAGTGATCTCTTCAAAGGTGGACACAGTCATGCTGCGTCTGGAAGGAGAATACGGATTAAAGCTTTTAATAGCCATTGTTTGACCTCCTTAGACGAATTACATTCCTTCGAAGAGCGGAATTGTATTACCTTCAGCCAGTTTTACAATTGCTTTCTTGTAATCGGAACGCTTGCCTTCATATTTGCCCATACGCTTGGTTTTGCCCAGAACGCGGATGGTGTTGACATTCACAACCTTCACATTGAAGATGGCTTCAATGGCCTGGCGGATTTCAGTCTTGTTTGCGCCCATTGCCACCTGGAAAGTGTATTTGTTGTCCTTCATCATGTCAGAAGTCTTTTCGGTCACAATGGGTCTGATGATAATGTCGCGAGGATTGGCAGCCATTATGCGAGCACCTCCTCAATTCTTGCTACGGCATCTTTTGCCAGCAGTACTTTTTCCGCATTCAGGATATCGTAAACGTTCAGGCAGTCATTGGACAGGGCCTTTACTTTTTCGATGTTGCGGGAAGATTTTTCTACGTTTTCGTTTTCCCCGTCAGTGATGATCAGGGCTTTTTTGTCGACAGCTTCGAAGCCATTCAGCAGAGCAACTGCATCTTTGGTCTTGGGAGCATCGAAGGTCAAGTTGTCAACCACAACCAGAGCACCTTCAGCGACTTTTGCGCTCAGTGCGCAGCGGATGGCCAGACGACGGGCCTTCCGGGGCATATCTTTTGCATGGCTCCGGGGAGCAGGACCGAAGACGGTACCACCGCCTACCCACAGAGGAGAACGGACGGAACCGGCACGAGCCCGGCCAGTACCTTTCTGTTTCCAGGGTTTTCTGCCACCGCCCCGTACCATACCGCGGGTCTTGGTTGCATGAGTGCCCTGACGTTCGTTGGCTTGCTGCATAACAACAGCCTGATGGACAACGGCTTCGTTGAATTCTACGCCAAAGACGTAATCCATCAATTCTATTTCTTCACCGGTCTGTTTGCCGGTCATATCGTAAACTGCTACTTTCGGCATTGAAACGCCCTCCTTTCGTTAAACCTTATTTTTGTTCTGCTTTCACGACATCGGGACGAACCGTGTCTCTCAGCAGCAGGAAGGTACCAGCGGCACCAGGTACAGAACCTTTCACCATGATCAGGTTGCGGTCCTTATCCACTTTTGCGATCGTCAAGCGCTGCACAGTCGCGCTGATCCCGCCCATACGGCCAGGCAGTTTCTTGCCTTTGATAACACGGCCGCCAGGACCGGAATGCATAGGACCATTGGAACCAGGTTCACGATGAGATTTGGAACCGTGTTTCATAGGACCACGTGCGAAGTTGTGGCGTTTGATCGTACCAGCGAACCCTTTACCGCGGGAAACGCCGACAGCGTCAACCAGATCGCCGGCTGCGAAAATGTCAGCAGCAATCTTGTCACCGACTTTATATTCAGAAGGAGCATCCAGACGAACTTCGCGGACAACCTTTACAGGAGCCACACCAGCTTTGTCGAAGAAGCCCTTCATGGGTTTGTTGACTTGTTTTTCTTTGATATCCCCAAAACCCAGCTGAACAGCATTGTAGCCGTCTTTTTCTTCCGTTTTGTTCTGCAGCACGACGCAGGGACCCGCTTCCACAACAGTTACGGGAACCAAAGTACCGTCAGCTTCAAAAATTTGGGTCATACCTAATTTTTTGCCTAAGATTCCTTTAGCCATCATCGCACCTCCTTACGCTTTGATCTCGATATCTACACCAGCAGGAAGATCCAAGCGAGTCAGTGCATCGATCGTCTTAGCTGTAGGTTCCAGGATGTCAACCAGTCTCTTGTGGGTCCGCATTTCGAACTGTTCACGAGAGTCTTTGTTTACATGAGGGGAACGCAGAATCGTATAGATGTTTTTTTCCGTAGGCAGGGGAATCGGGCCGGAAACCTGAGCACCGGTACGTTTCGCCGTTTCTACGATTTTGGAAGCACTCTGATCCAGTGCTTTGTAGTCATACGCTTTCAGGCGTATACGGATTTTTTGAGTCTTTGCCATTGTTTTTAATTCCTCCATTCGCCACGTTTCCAAGAACGGACATACTCAGCAGAAGTTCCCTTCTTTGCCAGCGGGCCAGAAGCCATCTTCTGCCTCATCGCGGGCCCTGTAAAGCATAAGAATATGAGGGGCTTTGGCCTAGCCCCTCATATGGGCTTTCTTTAGATTGAATCGGAAGGATTAGCCTTCGATTTCGGTAACAACACCGGCACCAACGGTATGGCCGCCTTCGCGGATAGCGAAACGCAGACCTTGTTCGATGGCGATCGGGGTGATCAGTTCAACATCCATCACCACGTTGTCCCCAGGCATAACCATTTCGGTGCCTTCAGGCAGGTGAGCAACACCGGTAACGTCGGTGGTACGGAAGTAGAACTGCGGACGGTAGCCGTTGAAGAACGGAGTATGACGGCCGCCTTCTTCTTTGGTCAGTACGTAAACCTGGCCTTTGAATTTGGTATGAGGATGGATGGTGCCCGGTTTGGCCAGTACCTGACCTCTTTCGATTTCGGTACGGTCGATACCACGCAGCAGGCAGCCGATGTTGTCGCCGGCTTCAGCCTGATCCAGGGTCTTACGGAACATTTCCAGACCGGTGGCTACGGACTGTTTCTTTTCGTCGGACAGACCAACGATTTCAACAGTGTCCCCAACTTTGATCACGCCACGTTCCACACGGCCGGTAGCTACGGTACCACGGCCAGTGATGGTGAACACGTCTTCGACAGGCATCAGGAAGGGTTTTGCCAGGTCATGTTCCGGAGTGGGGATGTATTCGTCAACAGCCTTCATCAGTTTCCGGATGTTGTCTTCCTGTTCTTTGTCCCCTTCCAGGGCTTTCAGAGCGGAGCCCACAACGATGGGCACATCGTCTCCAGGATAGCCGTACTGGCTCAGCAGGTCACGGACTTCCATTTCAACCAGTTCGATCAGTTCAGGATCGTCCACTTGGTCGGATTTGTTCAGGAACACTACGATGGCAGGTACGCCAACCTGGCGGGCCAGCAGGATGTGTTCACGGGTCTGAGGCATGGGGCCGTCAGCAGCGGAAACAACCAGGATGGCGCCGTCCATCTGAGCAGCACCGGTGATCATGTTCTTTACATAGTCAGCGTGCCCCGGGCAGTCAACGTGTGCATAGTGTCTGGTTTCGGTTTCGTATTCAACGTGAGCGGTGTTGATGGTAATCCCACGTTCTCTTTCTTCCGGAGCCTTATCGATATCGGCATAAGCTTCGAAAGTGGCTTTGCAGCCCGGAGTTTCGGACAGGACTTTGGTGATAGCCGCAGTCAGAGTGGTCTTGCCGTGATCGACGTGACCAATGGTACCAATGTTAACATGGGGTTTGGTTCTTTCAAATTTCTCTTTAGCCATTGTGATATCCTCCTAGTGATGCCAGGACATTAGTCCTGTGCGGTCCCCTTATTTTTGGCAACGATCGCTTCCGCGATGTTCTTGGGAACTTCTTCGTAATGGTCTACTTCCATGGAGTAGTTGCCGCGGCCCTGGGTCTTGGAACGCAGGTCCGTTGCATACCCGAACATTTCAGACAGGGGAACATAAGCCGTGATAACCTGTGCACCGCTTCTTGCTTCCATGCCTTCGATGCGGCCCCGGCGGGAGTTCAGGTCGCCGATAACGTCGCCCATGTACTCTTCAGGGATGGTGACTTCCACTTTCATGTACGGTTCCAGCAGAACAGGGTTTGCTTTCAGGGCACCATTCTTGAAGCCCATGGAACCGGCAATCTTAAATGCCATTTCAGAGGAGTCGACTTCGTGGTAGGAGCCGTCGAACACGGTAACTCCGATATCCACCATGGGATATCCGGCGATGACACCGTTTTCCATAGCTTCCTTGACACCGGCTTCAACAGGAGCGATGTATTCCTTGGGAATGGCACCGCCAACGATCTTGTTTTCGAACTTGAAGCCTTCGCCCGGCTGCAGCGGAGTCAGTTTCAGCCAGCAATCGCCGTACTGCCCTTTACCACCGGACTGCCGTACGAATTTACCCTGGCTTTCCACTTCCTTGCGGATGGTTTCTCTGTAAGCTACCTGCGGGTTGCCCACGGTGCAGTCTACATGGAATTCTCTCTTCAGCCGGTCAACGATGATGTCCAGGTGAAGTTCGCCCATCCCGGAGATGATGGTCTGGGAAGATTCCGGATCCGTGCGGACACGGAAGGTGGGGTCTTCTTCAGCCAGCTTGCCCAGGGCGATGCCCATTTTTTCCTGGTCAGCCTTGGTCTTGGGTTCGATGGCCACGGAAATAACCGGATCAGGGAACACCATGGATTCCAGGATGATGGGAGCTTTATCGTCGCACAGGGTATCACCGGTGCCGGTGTCTTTCAGACCTACGGCAGCAGCAATGTCCCCGGCAAATACTTCTTCGATTTCCGTTCTGTGGTTGGAGTGCATCCGCAGGATACGGCCGATCCGTTCTCTCTTGTCTTTGTTGGCGTTGTAGACATAGGAGCCGGCGGTCAGGGTACCGGAGTACACTCTGAAGAATGCCAGACGGCCCACATAGGGGTCGGTAGCGATCTTGAAGGCCAGAGCCGCGAAAGGAGCGTTGTCATCGGAAGGCCGTTCTTCTTCTTCCCCGGTTTCCGGGTTGGTCCCTTTGATGGCGGGCACATCCAGAGGAGAGGGCATGTAGTCGATGATGGCATCCAGCAGCGGCTGTACGCCTTTGTTCTTGTAGGAAGAACCGCAGGTTACAGGGAAGAGCTTGCACTGGCAGGTCATCTTCCGGATGGCGCCTTTGATTTCTTCTTCGGTCAGATCTTCACCTTCCAGATATTTTTCCATCAGGTCGTCGTCGCTTTCCGCAACGGCTTCCAGCAGGATCTGGCGGTATTTCTGGGCTTCTTCCACGTATTCTTCAGGGATGGGTTCGAATTCTTCATCCTTGCCCAGCTTGTCCCCGTAAATGATGGCCTGCATCTTTACCAGGTCGATCAGGCCTACGAAGCTGTCTTCGGCGCCCATGGGAACCTGAATGGCAACTGCGTTGGCACCCAGACGGTCTTTCATCATCTGGATTACGTTGAAGAAGTCAGCCCCGGTGGTATCCATCTTGTTTACATAAGCGATACGGGGGACGTTGTATTCTTCCGCCTGACGCCATACGGTTTCGGACTGGGGTTCAACACCGCCTTTGGCGCTGAATACAGCCACAGAGCCATCCAGCACACGCAGGGAACGTTCTACTTCAACGGTGAAGTCAACGTGCCCCGGGGTGTCGATGATGTTAATGGAATGGCCTTTCCAATGGCAGGTCGTAGCAGCGGAAGTAATCGTAATACCACGTTCTTGTTCCTGGACCATCCAGTCCATGGTGGCAGCCCCATCATGAACTTCACCGATCTTGTGCGTCTTGCCGGTGTAGAACAGGATACGTTCCGTGGTCGTAGTTTTACCGGCATCGATGTGAGCCATGATACCGATGTTTCTAATTTTATCTAAGGGAAACTCTCTACCCACGAATTACTCCTCCTTAAGGAATCTTACCAACGATAGTGAGCAAAAGCTCTGTTTGCTTCAGCCATCTTGTGCGTGTCTTCACGTTTCTTCACGGAAGCGCCGGTGTTGTTGGCGGCATCCATCAGTTCGCCGGCAACCCGTTCGCACATGGTCTTTTCACCGCGCAGGCGGGAATAGTTGACCAGCCACCGGATACCCAGAGTGGTTTTCCGGTCAGCTCTGACTTCCACAGGAACCTGGTAGTTGGCACCGCCCACCCGGCGTGCTTTTACTTCCAGGACAGGCATTACGTTCTTCATGGCAGCGTCGAACACTTCCATGGGATCCTTCCCGGTCTTGGAATGGATCAGATCGAATGCGTCATATACGATACGCTCAGCAACACCTTTTTTGCCGTCGAGCATAATTTTGTTGATGAATCTGGTTAACAGTTTGGAACCATATACTGGATCCGGTAATACGTCTCTTTTGGTTACAGGACCTTTTCTCGGCATCTGTATTTCCTCCTTCGTTATTGTCTCATTCTACAGCAGGCAGCTTATTTCTTGGCTGCTTTCGGGCGTTTTGCACCGTATTTGGAACGGCCCTGGTTGCGGTCAGCAACACCGGCGGTATCCAATGCGCCGCGAATGATGTGATAACGAACACCGGGAAGATCCTTGACTCTTCCGCCTCTGATCAGAACAACGGAGTGTTCCTGCAGATTGTGGCCAATACCAGGAATGTAAGCAGTGACTTCAATCCCATTGGTCAGACGGACACGGGCAACCTTCCGCAGAGCAGAGTTAGGTTTTTTCGGAGTGGTGGTGTACACTCTCGTGCAGACACCGCGTTTTTGCGGTGAATTTTTCAATGCTGGCGCCGTGGATTTTTGAGTAATAACTTGTCTACCTTTACGAACCAATTGGTTGATTGTAGGCATTCCGGCACCTCCTTTCTCGAGAATAAGATTTAATGATTATGAAGATCTGCCGTTTCCGGCAGATTCTACCGGGTTTTGAGCACAGCGGCTACGGAAGCTCCCACATGGATGCCGCAGGCCTTGCCGAGTTCCAGCATGGTATCCACAGTTTCCACTGTGATGCTCTTGGCTTCACACAGGTCCCTGACAGGCCCTGTTACATGGTCATCCGCATCCCGGGCGATCAGGACTCCTGCGGCCCGATCCCGGGCAATGGCCTTTTGGGACTGCTTCACACCGACTACAACCGGCGAACCGTTTTTTACGTCTGCGAGAAACATTTGACACCTCCAAAAGACATACTACCCCTCTGTGACACTGTGGTATTGTAACATTACTGACAGCCAATGTCAATATTTTTTCGGGATTTTTTTCGGTTTTCGGCCACATTTTATGCGCTTCTTTCTTTACACAGTTCCGTGCGTTTCTTTTAGTGTAAACAAGGGGAAATTTCCTCGCTTCCCGGACACTGGTACCGCAGTAAAGCAGGGAAATTTTCGCAGATTTAAGGTCAATTCAGCCGAAAAAAATGCATTTTTTATACAAGAGTTCACATTTTTTTTACAAATAAAAAAAGAAACCCGCCAAAAGCGGGTTTCCTCCTCCGGCCATTGACCGTTGACAATTGACCATTGACAATCCTTATCTCTTATACCCCGGCGTATTGCAGATCAGGGCGATGAACACCAGATCCTCCTTGCCGGTGTTCTTCAGGCCGTGGGTGCCTCCGTCGGCGCAGAAGGTCACGTCCCCGGCCTTTACGGGCAGCTTCTTGTCCTCGTCGGTGTATTCCCCTTCTCCCTGGAGCAGGTAGTAGGTCTCATTGTTCCCCAGATGCTGATGGACAGGGACGGCACAGCCCGGATGCAGGGTGATCTGGGCGAACAGGTCATTGTTCCCCTGGAAAGCGGACGGGTCCATGAGGATTTCCTTTTCGATGGTCCCGGTCCCTGGATTATTGACCACCTGTTTTTCTCGTTTCGTGAATACTGCCATTGGGCATTCCTCCTTCACATTTCCTGTCTGTATTATAGTCAGTCTTCCGTTTTTTCTCAACGGCCGTGCCGACGTTTGTCCCGGACCATCTTCTTGCTGGTCTTGTACACCTTGGCCAGGCCGGATACCAGCAGGATCCCCATGGCAATGGCTGTGGCATCCAGGGCGGCGGACACAAAGGTGTGCATCCCCAGGCTGTAGGCATTGAGCATGGTGTAGTTCATGGCCCGGTACAAGGGCAGTCCGGGCACCAGGGGGATGATCCCCGGAATGGAGAAGATGGGCACCGGCTGCCGGTACCAGCGGGCAAAGATCTCGCTGCAGATGGAAAGGGCCACGGTGCCGGCAAAGTTGCTGAGCATGGAGCTGAGGCCGAAGCCGCTCAACAGGATGATGTACACCCCGAAGCCCACCATGCCCACGAACCCCGCCTTGTACAGGCAGCTTTCCGGGCATTTGAACAGTTTGCCGAAGGCCACGGTGGCAAAAAAGGAAAATACGGTTTTGATGAAAATGGTTGCTGCCAGCGGCATAAAAGCCTCCTACATGTACAGTACGCCCAGGACGGTGGCGATGCCGATGGCCACCCCGCCCACCAGGAAAATGGCTTCCCCGGCCCGGCAGGTGCCGCTGAGCAGGTCTCCGGCCATGAAATCCCGGATCCCGTTGGTAAAGGCCATCCCCGGCAGGTAGGGCATCACGCCCCCGGCAATGGCCAGTTCCATCACAAGGTCCGGACAGGCCATCCGGAACAATACCACCGTAAGACAGATAATGGCCCCGGCCATGGTGGTCTCCCAGAAGCTGCTGGGCCGGAAGGGAGACACCGCCTTCACAAAGGCCATGGAAAGCAGGGACCCCAGCAGGGCCGCCAAAAATTCCAGATAACCGCCTCCCAGCACCACGGCGAAGAAAGCCCCGGCCAGGCCGGACCAGAAGATCTCCTCCCGGGCCGGACGGGGTTTCCGCATGGTCTTCTCCTCCAGGATGGCCATGGTGTCCTGGAAGCTCTTTCCCCAGGTGGGCATGTGGAAGCTCATGTCGTTCACTTCGCTGATGAGGGTCAGATCCGTCCCCCGGTGGGTCACCCGGTACATGAGGCTGGCCCCTTCCATGGTCTCCTCCCCGATCATGATCAGGGAAGGGGTGCAGAAGGCCGCAATGGTGTTCATGCCTCCCTCGTGGCAGATCCGCAGCATGGTGTCCTCCACCCGGTAGGTCTCCGCCCCGCTGACCAGCAGGATCTTTCCGGCGGTCAGGGCGATTTTCAGCACCTGTTCCTTGCTCATGGATGCTAAGGTACTTTTGGTCATAGTTTCACCTCGGTTGGGCAAAAAGGGCCCCTACCGCCGCCCGGAACCGGTTGGCCCCGCCCATGGAGGGATGGGGCACCGCCGCACAGGGCACCCCGTATTTCTCCAGGGTACCGGCGCTTTTCCGTCCGATGGCGATCACCTGGAGCCCGGGCACCAGGTCCAGGAGCATCCGGGCATAGCGGATTCCCTGATCCAGTTCCGGTCCCGTGGGAGTCCGGTTGGTGAGGATCCCGGAAGGCTTGTAGGGATGGAAGGGGAAAATGTTCCACAAAATGGTCTGGAAGGGAGCCAGCCCCTGGGCCGCCAGTTCTCCCCACATAATGGTGGCGGTGGGTTCGTTGAACCCTTCCTCCTTCTGTTTCCGGTTCAAAAGAGGGCTGTCCGGATTGCTGGTCCGCCGGTAATCCCAGCCTTCTCCCAGCACCACCTCCGGCCGCACTGCAGGATGGTGGCCCAGGAGGATCCGTTCGCTGGTCATGGCCATGCCGGAAAAATGGCCCCCCTGGTATCCCAGCCCTTCCGCAATGAACAGGAACCGGGCCTGTTGCCGGAGCTGGAGGTACCGGCGGAAATTGGCGGACCGGATCACCGGAGCTTCCGGTCCGATATCGCAGGAGGGATCATACTCCCCCCAGGGATTGAAGCAGCCGTCCCCATGGAACTGCTGCAGGGCATGCAGAAATTCGTCGATTGTCATTCCAGTGACTCCATGAGTTTTTCCCATTTTTCCATAAGCCCATCCAGGATCTTGTCCTGTTCCGCGTACTCTTCCGCCAGTCTGGTGCTGGTTTCCAGGTCCTGCTGGTTGGCCGGGTCGGCGATTTTGTCACTGAGCACCTTCTGGAGGGCTTCATATTCCCGGATCTTCAGTTCCACCTGGGGCAGCAGTTTCTGTGCTTCCGCCGGGCTGTAGGGCTTCTTTTCCGTTTTCTTTTCCGCAGGGGGCACCGGGGCTGCCGGTTTGGCGGCCGCCGGTTCCTGTGCTCCCTGGGACGCCGGCTTTTCTTCCTTCCGGGAGGCAGCCGGTACCGCCGGAGCCGTTTGTCCTTCCCGGCTCCGGTTCTTGTCCCGTTCTTCCAGATAGAAGTCGTAGTTTCCTTTGTAATCGGTCACATGGCCTTCTTCCACCGCCCAGATCCGGCCGGCCACCTCGTTCACCAGATACCGGTCGTGGCTTACCAGGAGCACGGTGCCGTCAAAGGTTTCCAGGGCCGCTTCCACCGCCTCCTTGGCGGCGATGTCCAGATGGTTGGTAGGTTCGTCCAGGAGCAGGCAGTTGGCCCCGTCCAGCACCAGCTTCAGCAGCACCAGCCGGGCCTTCTGGCCCCCGGACAGAGTCCCGATCACCTTGAACACATCCTCCCCGTGGAACATCATGCTCCCCAGGAGACGGCGGGTCTGTTCGTCGGTGAGCCCGTATTCCGTCAGGAAGTTCTCCATAATGGTCTGTTTCTCGTCCAGCCGTTCATAGCTCTGGGAGAAATAGCCGATCTTCACCCGGTTCCCGATCCGGGCTTCCCCCTTAAGGGGTGGCAGTTCCTGGAGGATGGTCTTCAGCAGGGTGGATTTCCCGCAGCCGTTGGGGCCGATGATGGCCACCTTTTCTCCCCGGCGCAGGGTCAGGTCCACATCCTGGAGCAAAAGATGCTGGGGATACCCCACATCCAGGTGTTCCAGCATGATCACCTTTTCCGCGCACTCCGCCGCATGGGGCAGCCGCAGCTGGAACTCTTCCTCCTGGACCGGGGCGTCGATCCGCTCCAGCCGGTCCAGCTGGGACTGGCGGCCCCGGGCCATCTTGCTCTTGATCCCCGCCTTGAACCGGCGGATGTAGGCCTCCTGCCGGGCGATGTATTCCTGCTGGGCCTCATAGGCCCGGGTCTGGGTCAGCACCTGGATTTCCTTCTGTTCCAGATACCGGGAATAGTTCCCCTTGAACCGGTGGATCGTGCCCCCTTCCATTTCCAGGATCTCTTCCACCACATTGTCCAGGAAGGCCCGGTCATGGGAAATCACCAGCACCCCGCCCCGGAATTCCCGGAGGTACTTTTCCAGCCATTCGCTCATGACGATGTCCAGATGGTTGGTGGGTTCGTCCAGGATCAGCATGTCCGGAGAATTCACCAGGGCCGCCGCCAGCTGGAGCCGGGTCTTCTGTCCCCCGGACAGCTTGTCCGCCCGCCACTGCCAGGTGTCTTCCGGATACCCCAGCCCCAGCAGCACTCGTTTGATGTTACTTTCGTAGTGGTACCCATCCAGATGGGCATACCGGCTTTCCGTCCGGGCATACTGGTCCAGGATCCCCTGGAGCTCTTCTCCCTGGGCCCGGCCGCTGGCTTCCTCCAACCGGCGCATCTTCTCCCGCAGGTCCAGGATATCCGGGCAGGCGTGCTGCATGAACTCCCGGACCGTTTCCTCCCGGAAGTCGTCAAATCCCTGTTCCACATACCCCAGCCGCAGTTCCCCGGCGAACTTCACCGACCCTCCGTCGGCGAAATCCGGGTTCAGCAGACACCGGAGCAGGGTGGTCTTCCCGCTGCCGTTGACCCCCACCAGGCCCACTTTTTCTCCCTGGCGGATGGTAAAGCTTACATTCTGAAAAATATCGTGGACGCCGAAACTTTTTTTCAGGCCGTCCACGGTCACCAAAATATCCATACTCCTTATTTCTCGTATCCTTTGGGATGCCCTTCATGCCACCGCCAGGCGGTTTCCACGATTTCTTCGATCTGGCTGTGCTTGGGCTCCCAATGGAGCTCCTTCTTGATTTTTTCCGAAGAGGCGATCAGTTTCGCCGGGTCTCCTGCCCGCCGGGCCTCTTCCTTCACTGTAAAGTTCCGTCCCGTGACCTTCTTCACCGCGTCGATGATTTCCCGGACGGAAAAGCCGTTTTCCGTTCCCAGGTTGTAAGTTCGGCAGTCCCCGCCGTTCCGGAGATGGTCCATGGCCAGTACATGGGCGCTGGCCAGATCCTTCACATGGATGTAGTCCCGGAGGCAGGTGCCGTCAGGAGTGGGATAATCCGTGCCGAAAATGGACACGCTTTCCCGCTGGCCCAGGGCCGCCTGGATAATGAGAGGGATCAGATGGGTCTCCGGCCGGTGGTCTTCCCCGATGTTCCCCAAAAGGGACGCCCCGGCGGCGTTGAAGTACCGGAGGGCCACATAGCGCAGGCCGTAGGCATGGCTGTAGTCTTCCATCATCTTTTCGATCATCAGCTTGGTCCGGCCGTACACATTGGTAGGCTGGAGAGGCATGTCTTCCGTAATGGGCACCTGGGCCGGCTCCCCGTAGACAGCCGCTGTGGAGGAGAACACCAGCTGTTCCACTCCCGCTTCCCGCATGGCATCCAAAAGCCCCAGGGTGCCGGCCACATTGTTGTAGTAGTATTTCCCCGGGTTCACCATGGATTCTCCCACCTGGCTGCTGGCCGCAAAATGGAGGACCCCGTCGATTTCATATTCCCCCAGGATATGCTTCAGGAAGTTGAAGTCATGGATATCCCCTTCGATGAGCTGGACCTTGTCCGACACCGCATCCACATGGCCGGTGCTGAAATTGTCATAGACAATGGGCGTATATCCGTTGGCCGTCAGTTCTTCCACCACATAGGAGCCGATATAGCCGGCTCCCCCTGTTACCAGTACATTCATCCGTTTTGCCTCCTATGCTCTTTCTCCGCCGATCAGATCCAGCATTTCCCGGGTCTTCTGTTTCAGCAGATCCTTGTCCCCCCGGGTTTCCACATTCAGCCGCACCACCGGTTCCGTGTTGGATTTCCGCAGGTTGAACCGCCATTCATTGTACACCACGCTGAGCCCGTCCATCCGGTCCTGGATCCCGGAACGGAAATGCTTGGACAGCCGTTCCAGCACTTCGTCCGCATCCTTCACCTTCAGGTTGATTTCCCCGCTGCAGGGATACTCGCTGATCCGGGCATCCACCAGCTGGGACAGGGTCATGCCGGAAGTGGACAGAAGGGAGATCAGCAGCAGCCAGGGGATCATCCCGCTGTCGCAGTAGGAGAAATCCCGGAAATAATGGTGGGCGCTCATTTCGCCCCCGTACAGCACACCCTGCCGGCGCATGCATTCCTTGATGAAGGCGTGGCCGCTCTTGCACCGTACCGGCTGGCCGTCGTACCGGGCAATGATGTCTTCCGTATTCCAGGTGAGCCGGGGATCGTAAAGAATCTTGCTGCCGGGATGCTTCTGGAGGAAGTACTGGGCAAAGAGCCCCACCAGATAATACCCTTCGATGAACCGGCCGTTTTCGTCAAAGAAGAAGCACCGGTCGAAGTCCCCGTCCCAGGCAATCCCCAGGTCGGCCCCGTTCTTTTTCACAGCGTCCGAGGTGGCTGCCCGGTTTTCCGGCAGGAGCGGGTTGGGCACCCCGTTGGGGAAAGTGCCGTCCGGGGTATCATTAATCATGATGAACTGGCAGGGCAGGTGCTTTGCCAGTTCCTTCACAATGGGACCGGCGCCCCCGTTCCCCGGGTTGGCCACGATCTTGAGAGGCAGCAGGCTCTTTACATTGATATAGGAAAGAAGATGGTCCACATAGCTGGGGACGATATCCACTTTTTTGTAGGTTCCCGGTTCCGCCGCCTTGGGCACCCGGGTCTCGAAGTCTTCCGCTGCCACCAGTTCCGCCAGGTCCTTCAGCCCCGTATCCGCAGAAATGGGCCGGGCTTCGGAACGGACCAGCTTCATGCCATTGTAGTCCTTGGGGTTGTGGCTGGCGGTGATCATCATACCCCCATCGGTTTTCAGGTGGGCGGTGGCGAAATAGATCATTTCCGTGCCGCACTGGCCCAGATCCTGGACATTGGCCCCGGCATCCCGCATGCCCTTTACCGCCGCTTCGCTGAGGGCCGGTCCGCTGAGCCGGATGTCATGGCCCACCACCAGTTCTTTGGCCTGGAGCTTCCAGGCCAGGGCCCGTCCCAGCCGGTAAGCCAGGTCTTCGTTCACTTCGCTGGGGACGATGCCCCGGATGTCATAGGCTTTAAACGCTTTGGTACTGATCATGATGGTTCCTCCCCACAATTAGTCGTTCTCATCCAAAAGAGCCAGGTTTTCCATGGGCAGCAGGTCCTGGGCCTTGCCCAGGGGCACCCGCAGGCCGCTTCGGTTCAGGATGGCCATGCTGCCGTTTTTCAGCACAATATCCGTCCGTGCCAGTTCCCGGAGCACAAAGCCCAGGGCCACCAGGAAATTCAGACGGTCCTTTTCCTCCAGGGTAAAGATCTGGTAATCGGTCTTTTCCAGGAGCAGCCGCTGGAAGAACTGGATCTGCTCCCGCTGTTCGTTTTTCAGGGTCTCGGTGGTCTTGTACACATGGCGGACCACTTCCAGCAGCCGTTCTCCCCGGGCCTCCGCATCCGCCAGGAGCAGGGACTGGGTATCCGTATCCGTCTTGAAATGGACCGCCTCATCCTTGGTCATTTTGGACCCGTCCTTGTCGGAAAAATACCCGGGCCGCAGCACCTTGGGGAAGCACATGATGGATTCCAGCACGCTCATTTCATCCAGGGCCGTCACTTCTGAAGTGTACAGAGGCTGGTCCATGATCTGTTCCATCACCAGCTTGGCCTCGTCCCGTTCCAGTTCCGACTGGCTGTAGGAACTGGCCGCTCCCCCCTGGAGAGCCACCACCGTCAGCATCCCGGTGCCTTCCGTATCCAGTTTCTTTTCCTGGATCCGGTCCACCACCCGGCGGATCCGTTTCAGCTTCCGCACATCCTGGGGCAGCAGATGGAGATTCTTATGGGTCTTGTAGGTATAATGGCCCGGTTTGTTCTCGATCTTGTCCAGGATGGCAAAGACCTTGTCGTAGCAGCCCCAGATATGGAGCTTCAGCCGGCCCAGTTCTTCCACTTCCGGAGTCAGCTGCTCCAGCACCTTGTAGAATTTGAACCTTTCTTCATTATACCGTTCAATGGCATTTTTCACCATATTTTCAGAGCTGGTGGCACTTTTATACAGTTTCAGTCCGGCAGCGCCGATCCCGGCAGCCGCCCACACCACAAGAGGTATTGGCATAGGATTTCCTCCGTTTCCTGCACTGTACCCACAGCGGATACAAGATAACTCTACAAATTATAGCCCGATTCCCCAGGTTAGTCAAAACGAAAAGCCGTTGAAAGCTGTCCCTATCCGTTGTAAAATGGGAAGACAGAACCTAAGAGGAGGAACACCCATGAAAAAATTCCTGGCTATGGCCACCCTGCTCCTGACTCTGCTGGCCCTGCCCCTGACGGCAGGCGCGGAACGCAGCGGCTGGAAGAGCAGCACCTTTGCTTTTAAAAATGTGAAAGTCGTGTATCTGAAGGATCTTTCCCGGCAGGATACGGACTTCCGGAAAGCCCATCCCGCCTTTACCCGGGACGACGATGCGGTCCGGAAGACCCTGCTGACCCTCCAGCGGGACTTCAAGAAAGAAGGGGTCACCGTATACAGCAACCCGGTGATGCTGCCGGACAAGAAGCTCCGGAACACCATCACCCTCCAGGTCCAGGTGAACCCGGTGGGGATCGAGACCGCTGACGGCACCGAGCCCGCTGCCCGGAAAGGGAACAAGCTGGCCAAAGGGGAAACCGCTTACGCAGGCGTCACCTTCCTGGCCACCAAGAACGGCCAGACCATCTACCAGGTCACCGATGCACGGACCAGCACGGAATACGATTCCGACACCCTGCTGGCTGCCATCATCCGCACCGCCACCGACGAAATGACGAAGAATGCAAAGAAATGACAAAAGGGACTGTGAAAAAATGAGAAATCATTTTTTCACAGTCCCTTTTGTCACTGGTCAACGGTCACTGGTCACTGGCCGATTGATTATGATCTGCCCCCTCGTTAGATAATACTAACGATTGTAAACGGGGGAAATGAAGGGAAGATGAAGAGTTTTTCATCTATTTCTCCGGCTCCTCCGCGATGACCCCTCCGCAGTGAGGGATGAGGTTCAGGGTATAGTCCTTCTTCCCCTCCCGGGCCAGCTGGGCCTGGGCCTTTTCCCAGGCTTCGGCCACCGTGGCGCAGGGGATCTGATTGGTCTTCCGGATGGCGTCGAAATTCTCCTTTTTCGTCACCAGGTAGATGGTGTACCGGTGGGTCATGCAGAACAGGTTGAACGCCACAAAGAAGGGAATGCTGAAATTCTCCCGCAGGGCCTTTTCCATGTCCTTCTCGCTGTCATACTTGAAACTGCCCAGATATTCCGGCGGTTCGTACAGGTCACTGGCCTCCATGATGGCGATGATGATGCCCCCCGGTTTGGTGGTCACATCTGCCGGATCATAGCATTTGCAGCCCTGATACAGGGAT
Organism: Acidaminococcus sp. HCP3S3_H5; assembly: GCF_052122235.1. Classification (NCBI taxonomy): domain Bacteria; kingdom Bacillati; phylum Bacillota; class Negativicutes; order Acidaminococcales; family Acidaminococcaceae; genus Acidaminococcus; species Acidaminococcus sp. HCP3S3_H5. Next base: position 165,029 of record NZ_JBQKCS010000005.1, on the reverse strand, counting down.
ACATCCTTGGGATAGCCCCCGGCACAGGCAAAGGTCACATCCGCCCGGGCCTTGAAAGAGACCGCTTGGTTGTCATGGCAGATCCGGGTCCCTTCCAGCCAGGCCTGGTAGGGATCACCGGCCACCATGCGGCAGATTTTCCCTTCATTGTTGATGATGGAATGGACCAGGAACGTGGGCTTGACCATCTCCATGGCATCCAGCATATCGTAGTTCACCGGGTTGTCCTGGAGTACTCCGTTCCGGGTCTTGGGGTTGATGCCGTCCCCAAAATGGTCCGCCAGGGCATGGCAGTGGTTCTCCTGGATGGTATCCCAGCCGGCCACCCCGGGCAGGAGCAGTTTCCGGCCGCCCCCATAGCCGGCAAAAAGATGGGCGGTGATGCCGTCGATGATCACGATCTTGTCCGCTTCCACCACCCGCTTGTTCAGCATCACACGGGTCCCGAACCGGGTGGTCCCCACACAGGTCAGTTCATCGTTGTTCCGGCAGTGATGCTGGTACATCCGGATCCGCCGGGCCACTTCTTCTCCCACCACCCGGACATTTTCCTCCGGAGTCTGCTCCCGGTGGGTTCCCTGGGCAAAGACGATGTACATGTCCTCATCCGGCACCCCGGCCAGGTTCAGTTCATTGACCACATGGATCACATATTCAGAAGACCGGTTCCAGGAACGGGTCACATCGGCGATGACCAGGCAGACTTTGTCCCCTTTCCCGAACATGTCCTGGAGAGGCCGGCAGCCGATGGGATGGCGCATGGCCTCCAGGGTAGCCTGCTCCACATCCACCGCCGGCACCGGACGGCCTTCGATGATGCTGCTGATCCGTTCCTCCGGCAGTTCCACTTCCTGGGTGGTCCTGCCAAAATTAAAGCTGAATTTCCTGAGTCCCACGATATCTTCCTCCCTTTCAGACAGAAACTGCAGACGGTTGGAGCAAAAAAACTGTTTATACAGAATATTATAGCACAATCTGCCAGGGGCAAGCCGTTTCCATGTATCTGAAGTATGTGTCAACAAGTTCTCGGTGAATCCTTCATCGCCGTATAGTTATTCAGAAATGGGGTCAAAAATTTTTTATCGTTGCTTTGAGGTCGACGACGTAGGGGTTTCGCCGCAGGCAAACCCGTTCGTCCCTGGCGGGAGGCTCACAGCCTATCGCCTTGCCCTGACGGTCAAAGACAGCGGCTACGGACCAGGAAGCCGGACCCCATCGCCCGCGTGCTCCACCCCAGGAGCGTCAGCACCCGATGTTGTCCCGTAACCAAGGCATCCAGATGTGTCCCCCTGAAAGTCGGATGCCAGATGCTGCGCATCTGCCTTTGAACGTGAAACCCGGCGGCCGGAATGGGCTTCCCTGCGGGCAGCCCCTACCACGTTGGGGGCAGAGGACCAGCAGGAAATCAGAGAAACGGGGTTGTCAAAAAATCCGTCCCTTTGACCGTTGTATCCAACATCCGACCCCAAGGTTGTAGGGGCGGGCCGCAGGCCCGCCCGTCCCGGCCTCCGGTTTTTATCCGTTCCCAGGAAACCGCCCCGGTGGGTTCCCTCCTGCCGCTAGAGACTAGAGACTAGTGACTGTCAGCTCATGACCATCCGCCTCCGGCAGATGGTCTCCTTCTGCGTGAGACGGAAAAGCGTCCCTGCCCCTTTTCCCAATTTCCTCCGAAAAAATCCTCCCTGCCGTCTCTTATACAGTGTAAGGAGGCGGTGACATGGAAGCAATCAAACGGCAGGAGGTTCTGGAACTGGCCCGCAGGGCCCGTGGGCACATCCAGAAAATCTACCTGCACTGGACGGCTGGAACCTATGACCAGCTGTTCCCGGACTATCACCTTCTGGTCCGGGGGGACGGGAGCCTGGTAACCAGTACCCGGGACTGGACCCGGATCCTCCCCCACACCTGGAACCGGAATACCGGTGCCCTGGGCATTGCCCTGTGCTGTGCCAAAGATGCCATGCTCTACGCAGACGGCACCTTCGACCTGGGGGATTATCCCCCCACTCCCCTGCAGGTGGAAAGCACTTCCATCCTGCTGGCCACCCTGTCAGATGTCTGGAAACTCCCTCTGGAGCCTGCCCAGATCATGACCCATGCAGAGGCTGCCGACCTGGACGGTTACGGGCCAAGCATGGCCGGGACGCCCGCTTTTGAACGGTGGGATCTGTGGAAGCTGAAAGACTATGACGGAGTATGGCGCAGCGGCGGGGCGGTGCTCCGGGGGAAGGGACTGTATTATCAGTGGGTGAAGCGGGTAAAAGGTGGGTTCATCGTTTGTCGTTCATCGTGAGTCGTTATGGAAGGAACCCGTACCCGGGTTCCTGTGAATGAGGACGCAGCTGACGCTGCTAACCCACCACCAGCCTGTCGGCCGGTCCCCCGCCCTTGAAAAGGGCGGATAGTGGGTACGCGGGCTTACGCCCTGGCACCCACATAAAGCAATGGACCGTTAGGCCGCATACCTATATACAGCAATGGGCGTCAGCCCGAGCGTATATCCGCCCTTTGCAAGGGCGGGGGACCGTTGCGCTTGCGCAATGGTGGTGGGTTAGCAGCCCCCAGGGGCTGCGTTTCCCTTCAGAAGCATCTGCCTCCGGCAGATGGTCTCCATCGGCTAGTGACTAGTGACTGGCCCGGCCCTGCCGGGCCCCGCCCCCTTACACCCTGTGATGCAACCTTATCCTGACAATCCAAAGGAGGAATGAAAATGGCAATCCAGAAGAACCTCACCGCAGTGACCCTGCAGCTGGAAATCAGCAACGGGGTGGACAAAAATGACCAGCCCAAATTCAAGAACATCAGCTACGAAAAGCTGTCCACCGATGCCACCCCTGAAAAACTGGCGGAAGTGGGCAAGGAATTCGGCGGGCTGATGGCAGAAGCTCCCAAGGGGATGTACATCGTGGAACGGCATACCCTGGAAGAAGTGGCGTAAAGGAGGTAGTGCACAATGGCAGATTCCAGAAAACTGGACCTGATTTTCAAGGACAGCGAAAAAGCAACCAAAAACATCCGCATCGTAAATCCCCGTTCTGACGTGGACCGGGAAATGGTGCTGCCGGTGATGAACAAAGTGGTGGAAAGCAAAGTCTTCCTCACCAAGAACGGCATTCCTGTGGAAACCATCCAGGGGGCCAAAGTGACCGATGTCAAGGATCTGCTCTCTGACGGAACTGACGAAGTCACCGAGGGCTAACCCATGGAGGACCTGTCCCTGCTGGCCGGCCAGGCTGCCCAGTACGGATTCCCCATGGTCATTTCCTGGTACCTGCTGGTACGCATGGAAGAGAAACTGGAGAACCTGACCCAGAGCATCGAACGGCTGCGCATGGCAGTGAAAATGGAATAAGGAAAAAAGAGGGTGCTGCATGTTTTATGCAGCACTCTCTTTTTGCGCACAAAAAAGCACCCACACGGTCAAACCCCGCATGGATGCTTGCTTTTGGTCTGGTGGAGCATAGGGGGAAAGGCTCATATTTCCTTGCTTTATGCTCCTTTATATAGAAAAATGCGCCAAAAGTGCGCAACTAACCAAAATTCCACAATACCCCTGCAATTTATACAAGGCTCCTGGATCACTTCCAGGGGCTTTCATTTTGCCTGGATCCAGGGGCCGGGGCTTCCTTTTTAGGGCCTCCGAAATCTCCGGATCCTGTCCCCGGGGCCATTCTATAGGCCGGGGCTGTTTGCCCTTCCTGGTGGCCATTGCGGCCCCTGGTGGCGGCCCCTGGCCGGTTAGATCCCTTTTAGTTTCTTTGCAAGTTCCTGCTGTTCCTGCAATACGCCTTTGTTTTTGGCTATATACATTTCCATGAGTTCGCATATAAGGGCCGACAATGACCGGCCCCGCAACCCGGCCAACAGTTTGGCCTGTTCAATTAGTTCCGGGTCTGCTATGAAATTCACACGTACTTTCTTGCCTTCTTCTTTCATGCGTTCCGCCCTCTTTCTTGACTGATTTAGTATAGGGATATTATAATATAACTGACTCATTATTGCAAATTACCCTAGTTATGTATTTTACATAATGTATGTTATAGGACGTAAAACGTCAGAACCCGCATGGGGCCTTGCTCTACGGGTTTGTGATTTTCGCTTTTTTTGTATTTTTGGCCCTGTCCATTGAGTGTGAACACCTAGAAAGGGCCGCCGCCCGGGGCTTCTGGCCTTGTTGCCCTGGTGAATCTGTGATATGCTGATACGGTAAAACTTGACACGCTTGTGTTAGGTACTGGCCCCGTTGCCCTTGTGGTGCGGGGCCTTTTATTTTGCCCCTGGCCCTGTTTTGCGGTTCATTTGCGGTTCACTTTGCGGTTCATTTTGACCCGCATGGTTAAAACATGATTTCTGTTTTACCTGGTGTTTTCTTTCTGTTCGCTCTCACTTCACCAGGCCGGGGGGACCTATGCAGGGGTGGGGCTTTTCCTTTGGTTCGTCTTTTGCTCGCCGCTTCAAAGAGTGCGGGGGATCCGTGCGGCTCCTTGCCATTTCTCGGGGTTCCCTCGGGGTTCAATGAATCCGGGGTGATCCATGCGGCAATGTCTCCCTGTCCTGTTTGCCCTGGTGGAACATGCCCCTTTCCTCTCCCTGGAAATGCCCTCTGTGTTCTCCTGTGGCGTTTGAGAAGCGTTTATTTAGGTATAAGTCCCCTGGCCCTTATAGTTAATATAGCCCGCTCTTTTTTCTCGCTTTATACGGCCATTTTGAAGGCCGTTTTTGTTGGTCGGTTTGCTGTCGGTTTGCTGGTCGGACTGCTGATACATTTGCTGGTCAGTTTGCTGTCGGTTTGCTGGTCAGTTTGTTTAACGTAAAATTAAGCACGGAAGCCGCCGCCCGGCCCCTGGTTCCCCCGTGTCGGGGTTCATGTCGGGGTTCGTGTCGGGGTTCGTGTCGGTTTAACCGACTAGGAAAGGAAAAGGGGCGGATTATCCGCCCGCCGCCTATACTTCTACGCTGTCCCCAAATATGATCCCGGCCATTTCCTGTAACAGGGCTTTGTGTTTCCGCCGTACAGCACTATCAGAGTAGCCGAACGCCGCCGCAACCGCCGCCCATTGCTTGCCTTCTATGTCCCTTTTCTGGATGATTGCCCGCCCCTCTGGTTCCATTTCTTCCAGGGCGTTTTCTATAGCCATGGTCTTTGTGTTTGCCGCCTGTCCCCTGGCCTGTAGGGCTGTAATACGGGCCTGCAACCGCTCTTTTCTCAATAAGGCCGCTTCCTCTTGACTCTGGAAAGGGCCGCCGCCTGTTGCCCCTGGCCCATAATGTGCTGTTCCCGGGGCCGCTTCCAGTTCCATTTCCTTCTGGTAGTTCGCTATCATTTGCCCATTGTTACGGATGAACGCCTTCCATTCCCTGTAATGCTTCAACCAGTGTTGAAGCCGTTCCACGTTGCCCATGCTCACACCTCGAAAGCTGATTTTTCCTAACTTCACCCTAACTTCAACCGTCCCCGCCGCCGGGGCTTTTGCCCCCTATAGGATAGGGCCGCCGAATAGTTCCCGGCTCAACCTGGCCACGGTTTTCATGCTCTCATTCTCTACCGTAGCCAGGGCCTTTGCGCTCTTTTCGTCTGTCGTCCGGTCTAGGATTGCGTCACAAAGTCCCTGTAAATACATGCTGTGCAACATTTTGCAGAGTTTTCCCCGCTGATTGTCGGTCAGTTCTATTTTGGTGTCTGTCATTTCCTCGTTCCTTTCTTCCAGGGAAAAGGCCGCCGCCTTCCCTTTTCGGTTTGCCGTTTTTGGGGGTGGGGTGGTGGCCCCTGGTTCCCCTTAATGGTGTGTTGCCCTGGTGGGGGGTGGGGGTGGCCCCGGCCCCCTTTTTGGCCGCCTGGGATGGCTATTATAATAGTATGCGTCTGGTTTCCAGACAGTGTAACAGCCCCCGCCGCCTTCTCCTAAAAAGTAGAAAGTCCAGGTTTTATGCGGTTCCCCGGATTTTTCCTGCTTTTCTGCACTGTCTGATTTTCAGACAGTCTAAAAATTTCCGTAAACGTTCTGAAACATAGGGCTGTCTGGTTTCCAGACAGTGTACTGTCTGCTTTTCAGACAGCCAAAAAATTGTTTAGTGCTTTCTGTGCTGTCTGGAAACCAGACAGTGTACGGCCATTCAAGGGGGCTTGTAGCGGTCTTTCCAGGTACTCACAAATTCGTAAATATTAGGGGTGCGGGTGTTCTGTCCCGATTGCTTTACCTGGATAAAACCCGCCTTCACAAGTTCGGGGATCGCTTTGCATACGATATTATGGGACAGCCCATATAAACCAGTATAAGAAGCACGGGGGAAGTTAAATTCTCTTTTCCCCGCCGCCGCCATGACCATAGTCAAATAAATAAGCCTGGCCCCGGGCTTCAATGCGGTAAAAGCAGGGTGCTGTAAAAGGGTAGCACTGATACGGCTAAACTGTCTTTCTGGCCCTTTCTCTTTTTTTGCTGTTTCCCATGCTTTGAAGTCTGTATATTTCTTTCTGGCCATGTTTTCACCGCCTTTAGATCCGCTTTCCTCGTTTCGTCATGCGCCGGGGAAGTTCCAGGGTTTCCGAAAACTCCCGTATCCGCTTTTCAAACAGTTTTCGGTAGGCGGTTATGTCATCCCTGCAAGCGGGTCGGTAATAGCCGCCGCTTCCGTATGTTTTGCCGCATATAATGTGGCGGCGGCGTTCCTTCTGGATCACTCGCCGCAATTCCCGTAAATCCAGGCCGGTTCTTTCCATGAGTTCCCCGGTAGTGATTGCCTGTTCTGGCCCCCTGGCCTTGTGTGCTTTCAGTATTTCGTAGATCATTCTATTCCCCTTTCAAAATGGCGGGGTAGGGTTTCCGCTCTTTGGCTTTTTCCCTTTCCCCGCCCTCTGTGTTCTGGTACAATGGTGTTGGACAATTTCCCCTGTTCTGGTTTGTTGTCCTGGCCGCTGTAGGTTCCTACCCTATGGCGGCCGTTTTTATTTGACTTCCACGGTGTAATACTTTTCCAGGCTGTTTATGGCCGCCTTTGGATTGCTCCCGAACCGATAAGGGAACAGGGGGCAATTTTCCGCCCAACACTCCCGAACTTCCATAGCCTGGCCGCCGGAACAGTCTAAACATTTCTTGCGAATTGCTTTGGCCATTGATGGGGCTTTCACGTCCTTAATAACAACTCTCTGTGATTTTGCCATATATTCACGCCCTTTCTTTTGCCCTCTGTACTAATTTGCGCCGGGTTTAACCGGGGTTTTTCCGGTATAAGTCCCCTGGCCTATGGAATTGTATAGGGGGCTATTTTTATTCCCTGTAAACGCTTTGGGAAGCGTTCAGCCGGGGTTTCTACTCTTTCAAGTATGCCCTGTCCTGGCCTTTCAGAAATTCCAGGAACGCCTGTTCCCGAACTAGTTTCAAAGTTTTGGACAGTTCCAGGAAATCCCCCTTGTATTTAGGCTTCTCCCGCATTTTTTCCAACAGTCTGTATATGGTAGTACGGCCTAGGGAAAACTTTTTTTGAAGCTGTACCGGCCGCAACCAACGGCCCCCGCAATCGTCAACCCGTACCGTTTCCATACGTAATACGGTCATATCATCGCCGCCTTTCTCTCTTCCAGGATTGACAAGAAGGCCCCGCTTTCTATAGGTACTAGTTGTCCCATTGCGGGCATATCCTTCACTATCGGACCATGGTTGATTTCTACAATAGCAGAGTTCATTTCTTTGAATTTCCCCGCCGCCAATTCCCTGGCCTGTTCCAATGTGTCTGTAGTTAAAACAAACTGGTGGAAGCCTTCCAGGATCACGCCAAAACGCTTTTTAACCATTTTCTCCCGCCTCTCTTTCTTCCAGTATTTCAACTATGGCCCCATTCACTACAATGTCATTGAGTGAATCGGATCCGGGGCTTTTTTTCACCACAACGGCAACCTTGCGGCCTTTGATCGTCCCGGCTAATTCCCTGGCCTTCTTTCTGGATCCCATGATAAAGAGTAGTTTGGTATATTCCCCGCCTGGATCCGCTACCATGATTCCATATTGTTTACTTCCCATGCTTGCCCCCTTATATGTCCATTGCCTTCAAAATCACAACAGCCGCCGGGGTTATGCGGCTTCTTAATACGTGTTTATCGTCCGTGCTGTAATGGATCCCCCATATTTTGGCGGTGCACTGACCGTTTAGGGCCTTCTCATACGTCCGCCGCCGGTATTTCCGCCACGACTTCACCGCTAGAAGAACAAGTTTGTACGGCCCGGAAAACTGGAACCGCTGTTCCAATGCTTCCCATTGGGTTTTATCCTGGAAAACACGCCGTGCCGATTGTTCCCCGACTTGCTCTGGAAATGCAATGAGCGGTTTCTTTTCCGCTCCTGCTTTCGCTATGACCCATTCCATTCTGTCCATGCCTGTTCCTTTCTCTCTCCTAACTCTATGGCCTTGCAGGGGATTCAGAGTTATTTTTCAATGATTTCCGCCGGGGATACGTCCAGGGCGGCGGCCAATTTTCGTACTGTCAACATACTAGCGTTTCGCCGTTTCGCTTTCAGTGAAAAAATAGTTGCTTGTGATAAATGCGCTTTACGGCATAACTCTGCTGTAGTCCAAAATTTTTCTTGTGTCAGTTTGTAAACCTTTTCCATATCCACACTAAAAGTTATTCCCATAATTTCACCGCCTTTCTTTGTAAAACGGAATACATAGATTTCAAATTATAAAGTATGCTTTCCATTTTTCAATAATGATATTACATTATCTGTTTTTATAAGTCAAGATATATTTGCTATTTTGGAAAGTGTGCTTTATACTAAAGTCAAGATTTACAACACAAGGAAGTGATTACATGTTATTTGTTCGGCTCTCTCACCTTATGGCAACTAAAAGATTAAAAATTGCAGATATTTGCAAGGATACCGATATATCCCGTCCAACTTTGACAGCCTTATATTACGGGAAAGGAAAAGGAATTAATTTCGATACGATAAACAAACTATGTACTTATTTCCATTGTCAAACAAACGATTTGCTTTATGTGTACGGTTTAGAGATTGATTCTGTTGAAATTCTATCTTATGAAAAGCAATCCTCTGTTTGTGAAAGCTCAAAATATTTTGCCCTTAATCCTCCTATTTTTAGGGGTGAAATTCGTTTTAAATCTTCTTCTTTCCCTGTTAATCGTGTAGCGTTTAATTTGGGGATAGTACAAGAAGATTGTTTAGCCACTAATACAAGAACGTTATTTCTTGAATCACAAAAAGACGTTGTTTTCCCATTTTTGCCCAAAGACTTACAATTAGATTTTGCGTCAAGGGTTCTGTACGTTTTTCTCAACGATATAAAAAAGAAATACAAGATTGTTTTAGACGCCGCAACATTTAACTATTCAAGATTTGATTATTGTTTTAATTTTGCCGAAAAATAATTTCTTCCTTTCTCCTAACTCTATGGCCTTCGCAGGGGTATTGTGTGGGGACGGAAGGAAGGTTATTGGAATGTGGATCACTGAAAAGAAGAACGGGAAGGGATCCCGGTATATGTATCGGGAACGCTTCCAGGATGAAAAAACCGGTAAAAGTATTTTTGTGTCCGTTACTCTGAACAGCAGAAACGCCCATGCCCAAAAGGTGGCGGCGCAAATGTTGCGGGAAAAGTTCCAGGAAAAAGCAGACAATGGGGAAGCCCAAAAGGCTAGCCGCATTGAATCCCTGGCCCTGTCTACCGTCTTGCGGGAATGGCAAGAATTAACGGATATGCGGATAAAAGAGGCAACCAGGATAAACCACGCCTTGTATATACGGAAGATCCTGGCCGGCTTGCCGGATGGGATCCTGTTCAAGGATTTCACCGCCCCGATGGCGGAAAAAATGCTGTTCCGCTATTACTACCTGGATAAACTCTCTTTTAATTATTGCAAGTCCCTGCTAATCACTGTGAAAGCGATAATGCGGTATGCCAAAAAAGCCGGTTACACCGACAATGTAACCGACTTTGAAGAAATTGAATTGAAACGCCGCCCGGATACCCCGGAAGAACTGGCTAAAAAGAACAACAAGTTCCTGGACAAGGAAGAATTAAAAAATTGCCTGGATCAGCTCAAAGAACGGAATTTCCGTGTAGGCCTGGCCATGGAATTTATTTCACTCACGGGGCTACGGTGCGGGGAACTCCTGGCTTTGCGCCGTCAAGACGTGAACCTGGATAAGCGGCAACTTTCAGTCACGGGAACCATTCTTGTTACAGCCAAAAACGGGGAAGCCATTCAGAGGGGAACGCCTAAAACAAGAACGTCATACAGAACCATTGATTTGAGTATGCGGGCCGTTCATATCCTGGAATGGTTCTATACCGACAACAAACGCCTTGCACGGTGGGGGAAGCAGGGAAACAGCCTGTGTTCCCAATACAAGGACAGGGGCTATATATTCACCACGGATACGGGGTTCCCGTTGAATCGGCAATACATAAACCGCCTGTTGCGGGGCGTGCAGATCCCGGGTAAACGGATCAGTACCCATATTTTCAGACACACGCATATTTCTATGCTTGCGGCCATGGGGGTTCCTGTAAAGGCAATCATGGAAAGGGTAGGCCATTCAGATCCAAAAGTTACCTTGTCAGTTTATACCCATATCACGCAAGAAATGAAAGAACAGCTTGACGAATGTCTGGAAAGAATGACCATTTGAAAAATGAGCACAAAAAAAGGCCGCAACCCTAGACAGGAAGCGGCCCCCCCGGCCCTGAAAAAAGTGCGCAAATTACCGGGGTTGATTTTTGAGAAAGTGCGCAAAAAGTGCGCAAAAGTGCGCAAAAAAAGAAACGGTTTGAAACGCTTCAAACTGTCTTGAAAACCGCTAACCCCGCATGGCAACACGGTTTGAAACACTTTGAAACATTTCACCGTTTCGGCTTGATAATTGGTGGAGCATAGGGGGATCGAACCCCTGACCTCAAGATTGCGAACCTTGCGCTCTCCCAGCTGAGCTAATGCCCCAATACGTAGTATTATAGCGCTTCCGGGAAGAGTGTGCAAGGAAAAATCGGAAAGGGGAGTGTGAAAAATTCACAGCCCCTTCTTTTCCTGCTTTTCCACCAGATCTGCCAGGGTGGTGTTATCCACAATGTTGTCGATGGCATCCTGGATTTCTTTCCACAGGTCCAGGGTAACGCAGTGGGCGGCCCGGCTGCAGATTGCGTGGCCGGGTTCCAGGCAGGCCACGGGAGCCAGGGACCCTTCCACGGCCCGGAGGATCTCTCCGGCGGTATAGTCTTTGGGATCACGGACCAGTTTGTATCCTCCCTGGGCTCCTCTGGCACTTTTAACCAGTTTGGCGCGGGAGAGCTGGGTAATGATCTGTTCCAGGTATTTTTCTGAGATTTCCTGTCTCTGAGAGACGCTTTTAATAGGTACATAGGATTCGGTGCCGTTGATGGCCAGATCAATCATCAGGCGCAGGGCATACCGTCCCTTGGTAGAGATTTTCATGGTTCCTCCTCGCAGCAAGAATAATTTCCTATAATTGTACTATAGAATTTTCCAAAAGGAAAGGTGAATTCCTAGTAATTTTTAGGAATTTCGCACCCCCCGATTTATCAGATTTTTTCACCGAATCAGTTGACACTCTTTGCTTCTGAACGGTAAAATAATATCGTATCTGTTCATTCTGTTTCCGGATTCCATACTGAAAATTCATGGAGGGGGAGAAAATCGTGCGTCGCTTACAGATCGAAACACCGGGACGGGCCCAGACGGTCCTGAACGGTTTGTATCAGGATATGCACCGAAGGATCAGTGCCAGTTCTCCGGGGCTGTGCCCGGTGGACATGGCCCTGAACTTTCTCCGGTTCTGCCATGCCCAGAGCTGCGGCAAATGCGTGCCCTGCCGGGTGGGCCTGGGCCAGCTGGAGGTGCTCATTGAACGGGTGCTGGACCGGACGGCTACCCTGGACACCATCGACCTTATTGAACGGACCGCCCGGAGCATCGCCTCTTCTTCGGACTGTGCCATCGGCTACGAGGCGGCCTATATGGTACTGAAGGGGGTCCGGGGCTTCCGGGAGGATTATAAGGAGCACGTGCTCACCGGCCGGTGCATCTGCGGTCTCAGCCACCCGGTGCCCTGTGTGTCCACCTGCCCGGCCCATGTGGATATTCCCGGTTATGTGGCGCTCATCCGGGAAGGCCGGTATGAAGACGCCCTGGAACTGATCCGGAAGGACAATCCCTTCCCCGCCGCCTGCGCCTATGTATGCGAGCATCCCTGCGAACACCACTGCCGCCGGGGGATGGTGGACGCCCCGGTGAACATCTGCGGGCTGAAGCGGTTTGCCGTGGACCATGCCCAGCCGGCCCGGGCGCCAAAGCCCGCCCCTGCCACCGGCAAGACCGTAGCGGTGATCGGAGGCGGCCCGGGAGGCCTGACGGCAGCCTATTATCTGGCTCTTATGGGCCACAGCGTCACCGTGTACGAACAGCGGCCCCAGCTGGGCGGCATGCTCCGGTACGGGATCCCGGACTACCGTCTGCCCCTGGAAGTGCTGGATCGGGACCTGGACTACATCCTCACCACCGGGATCCAGGTCCGCACCGGAGTTTCCGTGGGAACGGACATTCCGGTGGAAAAGCTCCAGCAACAGTATGATGCGGTGTACATCGCCATCGGGGCCCACAGCGACAAGAAACTCCATATCCCCGGGGAAGACGCCCAGGGGGTGTACAGTGCTGTCCGGCTGCTCCGGGACATCGGGGAAGGCCGGATTCCGGATTTCACCGGCAAACGGGTCTGCATCATCGGAGGCGGCAACGTGTCCATGGACGCCACCCGCACGGCCAAACGGCTGGGGGCGGCTTCCGTCCAGTGCCTGTACCGGCGCCGGCTGGAAGATATGACCGCTCTGCCGGAAGAGATCCAGGCGGCCATGGCGGAAGGCTGCGAAATCGTCACCCTGGAAGCCCCCAGCCGGATTGAAACCAACGCAGCGGGCCAGGTAACGGCCATCTGGACCCAGCCCCAGCACATCGGCCCCTACAATGGAAAGGACCGGCCAAACCCCATAAAGGCGGATCTGCCGGAACGGCGGTTCCCCTGCGACATCCTGATTGTGGCCATCGGCCAGTCCATTGTCACCAAGCCTTTTGAGGCCATCGGGGTCACCACCCACCGGGGGGCCATCCAGGCGGATCTGTCCACCAGCATCCCGGGCCTGGGGAACCTGTTTGCCGGCGGGGATGCGGTTTCCGGTCCCGCCACAGTGATCCGGGCAGTGGCCGCCGGGAAAGTGGCCGCCGACAACATCGATTCCTTCTTCGGCTGCCACCACCGGATTTCCTGCCAGGTGGAGATCCCTGACGCCTACTTCACCCAGACCCCTCCCTGCGGCCGGGTGAACCTGAAGCACCACTGCACTCCGGACTGTGTGGGAGATTTCCGTCTGGTGGCGGAAGGGATGACCCCGGAAGAAGCCCATCAGGAAGCCAGCCGGTGTCTGCGCTGTGACCACTTTGGCTACGGCAGCTTTAAAGGAGGGAGGAATCGGGAATGGTAACCTGTACCATTGACGGCAAAATCATCCAGGTGCCGGAAGGGACCACCATTATGGAAGCGGCCCGGCAGGCCCGGATCCAGATCCCCCACCTGTGCTATCTGAAAGGACTCAACGAAATCGCCGCCTGCCGGGTGTGCTGTGTGGAGGTGGAAGGAGAACCGGGAATGATTACCGCCTGCAACAGTCCTGTCAAAGAGGGTATGGTGGTCCACACCCATTCTCCCCGGGTCCGGGAAACCCGGAAGATCAACGTGGAACTGATCCTGTCCCAGCACGACTGCCGGTGCGCCGTCTGTGTCCGCAGCGGCAACTGCCGGCTCCAGTCCCTGGCCAACAGCCTGGGGATCCACGACAATCCCTATGAGGAACAGCTGCCCAAAGGCCTGCGCCGGGCCTGGACCACCACCTATCCCCTGTTCCACGACTACAACAAATGCATCAAATGCATGCGCTGCATTCAGGTCTGCGACAAGATCCAGGCCATGCACATCTGGGACGTGGCGGGCACCGGGGGGCGGACCACGGTGGATGTGTCCGGCAACCGGGTGATCAAGGATTCGGACTGCACCCTGTGCGGCCAGTGCATCACCCACTGTCCAGTGGCCGGGCTCCGGGAACGGGACGATACGGACAAACTCTACGAAGCCCTGGCGGACCCGGACAAAGTGACCCTGGTCCAGGTGGCTCCGGCGGTGCGGACGGCCTGGTGCGAAGCCTTCGGCCTGCCCCGGGAGCAGGGGACCATCGGGAAAATGGCGGCGGCCCTCCGGCAGCTGGGGTTCGACCATGTGTACGACACCACCTTCGGGGCGGACCTCACCATTATGGAAGAGGCCAATGAGTTCCTGGAACGGTTCCAGGCCGGGGACACGAAAGAGTTCCCCATGTTCACCAGCTGCTGCCCCGGCTGGGTCCGGTTCCTGAAAGGCCAGTATCCGGAACTGACCGGACGGCTGTCCACCTCCAAATCCCCCCAGCAGATGTTCGGGGCCATTGCCAAGACCTGGCTGGCAGAAAAGCTCCAGGTGCCTCCGGAAAAGCTGTACTGCGTTTCCATCATGCCCTGCCTGGCCAAAAAGGCGGAATGTGCCCTGCCCACCATGCAGGGGCCTTACGGACCCGATGTGGACCTGGCCCTCACCACCCGGGAATTCATCCGGATGCTCCGGGCGGACCACCTGGATCCGGCTCTCCTGCCGGAAGAACCGCTGGATGATCCCATGGGCACCTTTACGGGAGCCGGGACCATTTTCGGCACCACCGGCGGGGTACTGGAAGCGGCTCTCCGTACAGCCTACGCCACCCTGACCGGGGAAAATCCCGATCCGGACCTGTTTGCCCCTTTGCGGAACGGCACCGGGCTCCGGGATGCAGTATACACCATGGCCGGCAAAGAAATCCGCTGCGCCGTGGTCAGCGGCCTGGGGAACACCCGGCAGCTGATCCAGGCTTTGAAACGGAAAGAAGTCCATTACGATTTCGTGGAAGTGATGGCCTGTCCCGGCGGCTGTGCCGGAGGAGGCGGCCAGCCCATTCCCCAGGAGGATGTGGAGCTGGAAGGCGTCCGGGGAGAAGAGCTCCGGACCCTGGACAAGCACAGCCATCTCCGGTTCTCCCACCAGAATCCCCAGGTCCAGCGGCTGTACAAAGAGTTCCTGGGCAAGCCCCTGAGCCCCAAAGCAGAAAAACTCCTCCACACGGATCATTTTGGGTGGAAGATGTAGAGGCTGTTGCAAAAGCAACAGCCTCCTCTTCAGGTCTCGGGTCTCGAGTCATGAGTCTCGGGCCGCTGGATAGAACCTGTCCTTCGGCCAGGTTCTTCTTATTGTGTATAACCGTAGGGGGCGCAGGCCCGGCGCCCCGCAAAATGCGCAGATCATCGATGATTTGGCGGGCTGCCCGGCGTGCAGCCCCTACGGTACCGATTTACACGTTCAAAAATTTGCCTGCAAATTTTTCATTTGGCTCGAGACTCGAGACTCGAGACCGAGCCGCTATGCGGCTCATTATGATAAGGACTGAAATTTCAGAGAAAGGAACCTGCTCTATGACCCATCCCATTTCCACCCTGTTCATCTCCTGTCTGGCGGCCCTGACCTTTCTGGCAGCTCCCGCCCTGGCCTCCCCGGCGTCTCTGGGAGCCCGGAAGGTACCGGCGCCGGTCCCGGCGGAAACCCCTGCCGCCCCGGCAGCCGCTCCTGCGGCTCCGGAAGCATCTCCCGGATCACCGGAAACTCTCCCGGCCCCTGTCTCTCCCGCTCCGGCACCCCGGCCTCCGGAGGACCCCGTCACCACCGTGACCCTCAGCGCCGCCGGGGACTGCACCCTGGGCACGGAAGAAAGCTTCGGCTATGAGGCCACCTTCCCGGCTGCCTGGGACGCCGCCGGCGGAGACGGTTCCGTATTCCTGGCAGGCGTCCAGTCTGTTTTCGCCAAGGACGACCTGACGGTGGTGAACCTGGAAGGCCCTCTCACCACCCGGGGCCAGCGCCAGGACAAGACCTTCGCCTTCCGGGGCGATCCGGCCTATGTGGAAGTGCTGAAAGCCGGCAGCGTGGAAGCCGCCTCCCTGGCCAACAACCACAGTTACGACTATGGGAACGACGGGTACTGGGACACCTTCAAGACCTTGGGAGACAACGGGATCATGCCCTTCGGCTATGAGGAAAGCCAGATTCTCCCGGTGAAGGGAATCCCTGTAGGCCTGGTGGGAATCAACGCCCTGGAAGCCGGGGCCGCCGATCAGCTGGTGGCAGAACTGGCCAAAATCAGGGAAAAAGGAGCCCGGCTGAAAGTGGTCTATTTCCACTGGGGCAGCGAACTGGAAACCCATCCGGACGAGGACCAGGTGTGGCTGGCCCATCTGGCGGTGGATCACGGAGCCGACCTGGTGCTGGGGTCCCATCCCCATGTGATCCAGCCTCTGGAAACCTACAAGGGAAAGACCATCTGCTACAGCCTGGGGAATTTCTGTTTCGGAGGCAACAGCAACCCGGGGGACAAGGACACCTTCATCTACCAGCAGACCTTCCGGTTCCGGGACGGCCATCTGGTGGGAACGGACCCGGGAAAAGTGATCCCCTGCCGGATCTCCTCCACCCCGGATTGGAACGATTACCGTCCCACCCTGGTGGAAGGGGAAGAGGCGGAGCGGATAAAGGGGAAAGCAAAGGGACTGTTGCAAGAGCAACAGTCCCTTTTTCACGCCCCCAATATTCCCCCGACCACCATACCCAGATAGGTACCGATTACGTAGCCGAAGGTGCCTACCAGCATGCTGGGGCCCACCAGGGCCGTCCAGCCCTGGGAAATGGCCATTCCTGCCGCGGTGGTGGGACCTCCGATGTTGGCATTGGAGGCCAGGACGATGTCTTCCAGACTGAAATGGAACAGTTTCCCTCCCACAAAGCAGAAGGCCATGTTCACCACCACCATCAGGAAGCAGAACACGAACAGCAGCGGCGCGTTCCGGAGGATTTCCAGGATGGAAGCGGGCACCCCGATGGCGAAGAAGAACAGGTAGATGAAATAGGTGCCGATTTCCTGGGCTCCGGCCAGGGCTGCCGCCTGTTTTTCAAAAAAAGTGGCGAACCCCATGGAAAACAGGGTGATCCACACATACTGGCTGCTGAAGAAGGTGTTGGCCATATGTCCCAGGCCGCTGCCGGTGGGAATGGCGGCCCCCAGGGCCTTCCCCAGGTTCTGGGACAGGGTCACCACCGCCACCGCATAGAACAGGTCCAGGGCAATGTCCTTTAAGGAAATGTTCTTGGGCTGCCAGTAGGCTGCCGCCTGGGTCTGGGCGTCTTCCCGTCCTTCCCGGGCCACCCGGTCCATGTGGGGATGGGGATAGTGTTTCTGGAAAAAGGCGCTGCCCACACATTTCAGCAGTACCAGGAAATACACCGCCATGTTCAGGTTGTCCGCCACCACCGTAGCGGAAACCAGGGTCCCTTCCGTGTGGAAGGCATCGGCCAGGGCCACGAAATTGACTCCGCCTCCGATGTAGGACCCGGTCATCATGGCCGCCACCTTGGCCAGCCCGTCGATCCGGCTCCCCAAAAGCCAGCAGCCCAGCACGGCTCCGCACACGGTCCCCACCGCCCCGATGAGGAAAATGAACAGCAGCCGGCCGGTTTCCTGCCAGATCTTCGTCAGGTTGGCCTGGAGCAGCAGCAGAGGAATGGCCAGGGGTACGGCGTATCCCCAGATGATATCGTCATAAATGGGGGCATGGCTGGGGATCACGTTCAGGTTCACCAGCACAATGGCCGCCACCAGAGCCAGTACGGCCCCGGAGATCCGGGAGGCCCAGGCATAGGTCTGTTCCAGCCAGATGGAGCCTGCCACTACCCCGCAGGTCAGGGCCAGCAGCAGCCAGGTGTTTTCCGGTGCAATCAGTGGATTCATAAACAACATCCTTCCTTATTCGTTATTCCAGAACGAAGATCCGGTCCCCCAGATCCCCTGGTATCCAGATATTCTTTCCCTTTGCCAAATGACATGATGAGCCTCCTTTGATACACGGAGCGTTCGGCTCTGGCGATATTTCGCCTGGGTCGAAAACCTTGAACCGCCCCCGCGGCCAATATGGACAGAAACAGCCGGGCATCCGCCCGGCGCACAAAAGCAGGATTTTCGTTTTCCAACAGTTTCACCTTCAGACACAAAAATACATTCTGAGAGTACATAGTAGAAAAAATTCCCGGAAATGTCAAGAAGGGGGTGTTGCACGGTATGTGCAGCACCCCCTGTTTTTCATCCTCTTATTTTACTTCCTTGAACGCACTTTTGGGCTGGCCGCAGAGAGGGCAGACCCAGTCGTCGCTTTCGCTGTTGATGTCCCCTTCGTATTCATAGCCGCAGACCGGGCACACATACACCTTTTTGGCCTTTTCCTTTTTCTCTGCCTGAGGATATCGGGCCAGGATTTCCGCCATCAGTTCCCCATGGTGGCCTTCCTGTTTGGCAAACACTTCCATTTCGTCAGCCGCTTCGGCAAACCCGGCAGCCCGCACCTTGTCCGCCATGGCCTTTACCTGAGCCTCCCCATTGGTTTCCGCTTTTTGGAGGGTTTTCACCAGGCCCCAGAAATCCTGGGGATATTTCCCGTTGAGCACGGCATAGAAGCCCGCATGGACCGCTTCCTGGTTGGCGGCTTCAATGAACAGGGGCACCAGATCTTCATAGCCCTGTTCTTTGGCCAGCCGGGCCAGTGCATAATACATCATGGTGCCGTTGGCTTCTCCCTGCATCATGGTTTTTGCCATAGCTTCCAGTTCCGTTCCTTTGGTCTGTCCGTAAATGCTCATTGTCTTTTCCTCCTGTTTTCCCTTGCCCCCGTAAAGCGGAGCTTTCTGTTTCTTTTCTTCTGGCCATCGGCCTCTTGTGAAACCCATTATACCCGTTTTATTTAATTTTGTCAAATTTAATTTTGCTAAATTTAATTTGTTCTCATGTTCTTTTCCTGTTACAATAAAGTGTAATCAAAAGTTTTTCCGTACCGGAGGTATGATCGATATGAATGAAAAGGATGCCTGCAATCCCCTGCTGCTGGGAAACCAGCTCTGCTTCCCCCTGTATGCCAGCGCCCGGAAAATCGTAGCTGCCTATACTCCCTTCCTGAAAGAAATCGGCCTCACCTATGCCCAGTATGTAACCATGATGGTGCTCTGGGAAGAAAAGGCCACTACCATGCACCACTTGGGCGAACGGCTGTACCTGGATTCCGGGACCCTGACCCCAGTGCTGAAGAAGCTGGAGGCCATGGGCTATGTGAAGCGTTCCCGGAAGCCTGAAGATGAGCGGATCGTCATGGTGGAAATCACCCCCGATGGACTGGCCCTCCGGGACAAGGCCCTGAAAGTCCCCCATGCCATGGGCTGCCTGATCAACCGGAAAGGTCCCCTGTTCACAGCCGAAGAAGTGGCCGATTTGAAAGAAAAACTGTACCGGATCCTCCACGTACTGGAGGGGTAAAAAGGGGGGCTGCTGCGCTGCAGCAGCCCTGTCAATGGTCAATTGTCAATCGTCAATGGCCGAATGATAAAATTTGCAGACAAATTTTATTGAATGGGAACGCAGCTGGCGCTGCTAACCCACCACCCATGCTGCGCATGGATACCCCCGCCCTTGCAAAGGGCGGATATACGCTCGGGCTGGCGCCCATTGCTTTTCAGTACAAGGGCAGCAGCCCGCGTACTGTCTATCCGCCCTTTTCAAGGGCGTAAGCAGGGAGCATCCGCTTCAGCGGATAGCGAGGTCGCTTATGCCGTAGCTGGGGACCAGCCGCCAGGCTGGTGGTAGGTTAGCAGCCGTAAGGCTGCGTTTCCCTTCAGGAGCATCTGCCCCTGGCAGATGGTCTCCTTCGGCCGCTGACTATTGACAGCTGACAAAAAAAAACAGGGACTGCTGCCCAGGCAGCAGTCCCTGTTTTCATTCACTTCTTCACCACGTCGATGTTCCCGTTCTGGAGAACCACTTCGATATGGTCCCCTCTCTGGATCTCGCCCTGGACGATCTTGTTGCTCACTACGGTTTCCACCGTATGGACAATCAGTCTCTTCAGAGGACGGGCCCCAAAGGCAGGGTCGAACCCGGCTTTGGCCAGGTAGGCAACGGCTTCGTCGGTGGCCGTCAGTGTCAGTTCCAGCTGGCTGTGGAGCCGGCTTCCCAGATGGTTCAGGATCAGCCGTACGATATCCTTCAGCTGTTCTTCCTGGAGAGGTTTGAACACCACAATGTCGTCCACCCGGTTCAGGAATTCCGGCCGGAAGAACTTCATCAGCATGCTCCGGACTTCGTCCTTGCTGATGTTGCCCTTCTTTTCCATGATCTCATGGGACCCCAGGTTGCTGGTCATGATGATCAGGGTATTCTTGAAGTCCACCATACGGCCCTGGCCGTCGGTCAAACGGCCGTCGTCCAGCACCTGGAGCAGTACGTTGAACACATCCGGGTGAGCCTTTTCGATTTCATCGAACAGGATCACGGAATAAGGATGGCGCCGCACAGCTTCCGTCAGCTGGCCGCCTTCTTCATAGCCCACATATCCAGGAGGGGCACCGATCAGACGGGACACCGTATGTTTCTCCATGTATTCACTCATATCGATACGGATAATGCTCTTTTCATCATTGAACAGCACTTCCGCCAGGGCTTTGGCCAGTTCGGTCTTGCCCACACCGGTAGGCCCCAGGAAGATGAAGGAACCGATGGGTTTGTTGGGATCCTTGATCCCGGCCCGGGCCCGGATTACGGCTTCGCTGACAGCTTCCACCGCTTCGTCCTGGCCGATCACCCGTTTGTGGAGGATTTCCGGCAGATGCGCCAGTTTCTTCTTTTCTCCTTCCATCAGACGGTTCACAGGGATGCCCGTCCAGGTGCTCACCACCTTGGCGATATCATCCTCGTCCACTTCTTCCTTCAGCAAGCGTTTGTCGGAATGTTCCTCTTTTTCCAGGGCCGCCAGCTGTTTCTGGAGTTCCGGCAGCTTGCCGTACTTCAGTTCCGCCAGCCGGTTCAGGTCATAGGACCGTTCCGCTTCTTCCATTTCCTTCTTCACATTGTCCATATCCTTCTTGACTTGACGGATCTTGGCAATGCCGCCCTTTTCGGCCTTCCACTGGTCCATGAGCTTGTCGTTCTCGCCCTTCAGTTTGGCCAGTTCCTCTTTGATCTTTTCCAGACGGGCCTTGGAAGCATCGTCCTCTTCCTTGGACAGGGCCTGTTCCTCGATCTGGAGCTGGAGCATCCGGCGACGGCTTTCATCCAGTTCCGTAGGCATGGAATCGATTTCCACCCGCAGACGGGCAGCGGCTTCATCCACCAGGTCGATGGCCTTGTCCGGCAGGAACCGGTCATTGATGTACCGGTTGCTCAACGTGGCAGCAGCCACCAAGGCGGAATCCTTGATCCGTACCCCATGATGGACTTCGTACCGTTCCTTCAGCCCTCTCAGGATGGAAATGGTGTCCTCCACACTGGGTTCCTTCACCAGTACCGGCTGGAAACGCCGTTCCAGTGCGGAATCCTTTTCAATGTATTTCCGGTATTCCTTCAGGGTGGTGGCACCGATGCACCGGAGTTCCCCTCTGGCCAGCATGGGTTTCAGGATGTTCCCCGCATCCATGGAGCCTTCAGAAGCCCCGGCCCCCACCACCGTGTGCAGTTCATCGATGAACATGATGATCTGGCCGGCAGAATCGGACACGATTTTCAGGACTTTCTTCAACCGTTCCTCAAATTCCCCTCTGTACTTGGCCCCGGCCACCAGGGACGCCAGGTCCAGGGCATACAGGGTCTTATTCTTCAGGGATTCAGGAACGTCCCCGGCCACGATCCGGCGGGCCAGGCCTTCCACAATGGCGGTTTTGCCCACGCCCGGTTCACCGATCAGCACCGGGTTGTTCTTTTTCCGGCGGGACAGGATTTCGATGGTCCGGCGGATTTCATCGTCACGGCCGATTACCGGATCCAGCTTCCCATCCCGGGCTTTCTGGGTCAGGTCCTGGCCGAATTTCTCCAGGGTCTTGCGGTTTTCATCCGCATCCCCATTGTTTTCATACTTGTCGATCAAACCACGGATGGCACTGCGGGTGATCCCGTACTTTTTGCACAGGTCCACCACTTCCGTATCCCCGTCTTCACACAGGGCGGCCAGCAAATGGGATGCAGTCACCGGGTTCTGGCCGGCGGCTTTTTCCGCCAGGGCAAACACCCGGGCCAGGCCCGTGCTCATGCTCAGCTGATCGGACCCCTTCACGGAAGGGATCTGCTTCAGCAGACGGTCCACCTCCCGGCTGAACTGGGTCTCATCCACGTTCAGGCTCTTCAGCACAAACTTGAAGAACCCGTCCGGCTGGCTGCACATAGCGGACAGCAGATGGACGGTGGTCAGTTCCTGGTTGTAATTCATAACGGCTTGCTGCTGGGCAGCTTCCAACAATCCACGCACTTCATCACTCAAGCGTTCTGCCTGCATAACAAACACCTCCAAAAACCATTGGATCAATGGGTTATCTTCTTCATTCAGAGCCCGAAACAAACAGGGCCCGGGAAGTCTCTTTTCTCACTTCCCGGGTCTTATTATACCCATTAAAAGTCAAAAAGTCAAATATTATTTTCGTTTTTTTGACTTTTTTTGATTTTATTTTTCTTTGGCCAGACAGGACCATTCCGGATGACGGGCCACTTCCCGGAAGAAGGCCTTCCCGGCGGCATCCGCCTTGTCCCCCCGTTTCTCCGTCCGGATCCCTTCCTGGCCACAGAGGGCTGCCAGGGACAGGGTCAGTTCCCGGTCCCGGGCTCCTTCGGCCCCTTCTGCCAGGGCTCCCGTCCGGGCATAGCTGCGGCAGTATTTCCACCACTTTTCCCAGTAGGCTTCCCCTCGCTTCACCAGCCGTTTTTCTCCCAGGCCCCGTTCCAGGGTCAGGAGCCCGGCCAGGTCTTCCAGCTGGCCTTTCCGTTCCCAGGGGTCCGGGCTGCCGGCATCTTCCAGGAACTGCTGTTCCTGCTGCCACCGATTCCACCGGACCTGGAGGAATTTTTCCAGGGTGGAGTTCTCTCCGTCCTTTTTGGCCAGAGTGGCCAGGTACAGCAGCTGCCACAGGGCCGCTGCCGCTTCCCGGGCGCAGCAGTCCGCACAGTGCTGGGCCGCCGCCACCCACCGGTCTTCCAGCCACTGCCAGGCCGGTTCCAGGGAGAGGAGCTCTTCCGGGAAAGGCTTTTCCCGCTGCCGGTCAGACGTTTCCAGGTAATCCACCGGTTCCAGCACCCCCAGGAGCCCGTCCAACAGATCCCGACCCTTTTTCCAAGAGGTCCGGGACAAAAAGCCCTGGCCCAGGTTCCACAGTCCGGCGCACTGCTGGAGAATGGTGAGCAGTTCCCGGCTCTCAAATTCCCGGTTCTCTCCGGGCACCAGAAGATCCAGCCCCCTGCCCAGGGCCTGCTGGACCAGGGTCCGCCACACTTCCGACGGCTCCGTTTCCTGATTCCAGCCAGGTGCCTTCCCGTCTTTGGGTGGGTTCCCCTTCCAGTCGGTAAGATCCAGCCCCCGTTTGAACTTGCTCCGCTCTTCCGGCCACAGAGGGATGGCCTGGGCCAGAGCCGCCGTAAACCGCAGCAGGTCCCGTTCCTGGCCCCGTTTGATCTCCAGTTCCAATTCCTCGATGGGAGCCTTTTTATCCCCGGCGGTCAAGGTTCCCTGGTCCAGGGCCGCTTCCACCACCGTCACGGCGGACAGCTGGATCAGAGCCGTTTTCCGGGTAAATTCCACCGTACACAAAGGAAGCAGTTCGTCTTCCTGGAGCAGGGTCTGGAGCTTCTGGTCCAGCTGGGGAGCAAAGCCCTGGAGCACCGGCTCCGGCTTTGTCAGAGGCACCGTGTATTCCTCCCGGCTGGAGAAGCCGTTCACCGCCTTCCCCTGGCTTTTCACCGTGGCTTCGAAGGCCTTCCCGTTGGTCCGGCGGATCCGGTAGGCCATGCCGCTGCGGGTCAGTTTCCGGTCCCGGGTATCCAAGTACTGGTTCCAAAGGTCCAGGGTATGCCGGCTGCCGGGAATGATTTTTTCCTTCACCAGAGGCAGCTGGAAGAATTTCCGGCGGCCCGCCTTGGTGGAAAGCAGTTTGATTTCTTTTTCCTGTCCTTGCGCCATATGGTTTCACACTCCCTGATCTTTTCCAAAATCTTATCATATAATTGTAACACAACATCTCCCCTCTTGGGATGAACTGTTTGGTTATGGAGGAAGCCGCCCATTGGAAATGGCTGATTTTATTGACATTTTACGTATTAAAAGTTATTATTAAAGAAACTTCTCTTTTAACAATTTTATTCTATCTATATATAAGGAGGCTTTGCCATGCTCAGTCCAAAGGAACTGTCAGAAGTCCTGAAAGCCCAGGGGATGAAGATCACCCCCCAGCGGCTGGAAGTATACCGGGCCTTTACCGGCCCCGAAGACCATCCCACGGCTACAGAAATCTATGAAAAAGTGCGGCAGCAGATGCCTACCCTGAGTTTTGCCACTATCTACCAGTCTCTGGGATTTTTCTGCCGGATGCACCTGATCCAGACTGTGGATGTAGGCGACGGGACCATGCGCTACGATGTGGATCCCCATCCCCACCCCCATTTCCGCTGCGAAAAATGCGGCAAGGTGTTCAACCTGGATTTTGCCTACCACAAACACCTGGACCAGGACGTGGCCAAAAAAACCGGTTTCACCATCCGCTGCCACCAGACCTATTTCCTGGGGCTCTGCAGGGAGTGTAAGGAATAGGGACTGCTGCGCCAGGCACAGCAGCCCCGTCAACGGTCAATGGTCAATTGCCGAAGGAAAGGACCCGCCTCTCATGAAGGCGGGTCCTTTTTGAATCTATGCCCTCTGGGCGGCCGGGACGGGCTTGCCTGGGGCGAGCCCCTACGCCATCGCTGTCCAGGAACCGGCTAACAACGATTTCCTTATGGAGACTCTCCCATGGACGGCATCCCCGTCCAAGCGGTCGAACAAACAATGCCCGACCCCAACGCCGTAGGGGCGTGCCGCAGGCCCGCCCGTCCCGGCCTGAGGGGTTAACCTTTCAAAGGAACCCGCACTTTTCCTTACAGCACAAAAGCCACAATAAAATTGTAGGCAGCTGCCGCCAGGACGCTGACAGGCACGGCCCGGAGCAGCAGCTTGTTGAACAGGGTGTTCCGGTCCTCTTCTTTGGGCGTGGACCCCAGGATCAAAGATCCGCCGGAAGAGAAGGGACTGATGGCACTGGACTGGGCCCCCAGTACCGTACAGGCAAACAGGGCGGAGGCAGACAATCCTGTGCTTTCCGCCAGACCCGGAATCAGAGGGAACAGAGCCGGGGTCACCACCCCAGTGGTGGAACTGAAGAAGCTCATGATGGCGGCAATGATGGAGAAAGCCAGAGGGATCAGCGGCGTGGGCACATTGGCTCCCACCCAGGCGCTGAGCATCTTGATGGTCCCGGCTTTCACCGCCACCGCAATCAGCATCCCGGCCCCGGCAATCATGATGATGGTGTTCCAGGGAATCTTCGAAATGGCTTCCTTCTGGGGCGCCAGCTTCATCAGCAGGGCGATGACCGCAAAGATAATGGCCACCAGGCCCACATCCACTTTACCGGCCATATAGGCGATTCCTGCGTTCCCGGGCACCAGGATCTTCAGCAGGGGGAACACCAGCACCACTGCCATCATCACCAGCATCAGGGTCAGGGTCTGGCTCTGGACTTTCGTAAAAGGTTCCGGCTTTTTGAAGGTGACCCCCTGGCCGATGTTCCGGTTGGCCTTGATGCCATACCGGAACAGGGTGATCAGCACCAGGGAAAAGGCAAAGGACAGCAGGAAGATTTCCATTTCCATGGCAAAGGAATCCATGGGAGCCTTCAGCTTCAGGGCTTCATAGGCTGTATCCGACAGCCCCCGGAAAATCACCCCCAGATTGGAGGTGGGAAAGTTCCCGCCGCACAGGGCCCCGCAGTTGATGGCCACCGCCCCGGTGAGTTTGTCCATCCGGGATTCATCACAGATCAAAAGGGTAATGGGCGCCAGGAAAGCCAGCACCGTAAAATAGGTGGCCCCCATCACCGACAGCACCACGGCCACTCCGAACAGGGCATAGGGCAGCATCCCCGGGAATTTCCGGCAGGCATAGAGCAGGGAGCCTGACATTTTTTCCAGAGTCCCGTTGATGGCCGCCACATTGTAGAACAGGGACACGGACAAAATCACGAACATGGTACTGATGGGCCAGAACCCGATCACCGCTTTGGGTTTCAGCCCCATGACCAGACACCCGATCAGATAAGCAAAGACAATACAGAACAGCCCGGTGTTCAGACCGGTTTTATACCCCAGATAAATGGCAATGGCTATGGCCAGGACAATCGCCGCACTCAGCATAATGCTTCCTCCCCCTTGTTTCAGTCTTTGGCTGCGCCCACCGGTTCTTCCTGGATGCCCAGCAGCCGGTAGGGAATGGTTTTGGTCATGTAGTACACCTGTTCTTCAGGAATCCCGTATTCCACCAGGTAATGCATGTATTCGTAGATTTCCGTTTCCCAGTCCGGATTTTCCGTCTGTCCCCCGTCCGTATCCACCATGACATGCTGGTACCCTACAGCCTGGATCAGTTCCGCATTTTCCCGCAGGTTCATGTGGTACTTCTTCCCTTTCCCCATGTTCTGGGCATAGCACCGTTCCAGGATTACGTCATAATCCTTCACCAGACGGATCTGGTCTTCCAGGGTGTACCCGCACACCCACCATTCCGGATGGGTGATGACGATTTTTTCCACCCCGGCCTTCCGGGCCGCTTCCACCACCACAAAAGCCTCTTCCGGAGATACATGGGCGGTGGCCAGTACTGCATCATGGTCTTTGATCAGACCGAACACCGTTTCCAGTTCCGGGATCACTTTCCCGTCCCGGACCAGCTGGATTCCCTCATCGGGATTTTTCCCCATTTTTTCCAGATGCCGCCGGGCGGACTGGGTGGGCAGCCAGATCACCTTGGCCCCCAGCTTCAGGCCTTTTTCCACCGCTTCCGGGTTCACACCCCCGATGACTTTGTTCATGACCACCCCGCCGTACATGGTGAAGTTGGTGCTGTCCCCATAGACCTTCTTCACATAGGCATTGGCAATGGCCGCCCGGTTCACCGTGAACCCCAGGTGGGACTTGATCACAATGGCCCGGGCCCCCACCCGCACCGCCGCATCCGCCAGTTCCAGATCGTTGTAGGCCCGCAGCCGTAGATCCGGATTGGTATGCACATGCATATCGCAGATACCCTTCAGTGAAACTCTGCTCATTCTGATTCCTCCCTGTTGTACAAGTATTCTGAATAAATTTGCTTTTAGTGTACCGCGGGGCTGGCTATTGCAGAAGCCGATAAAATACGATATCTTGTATAGGAAATACCGATGGCAAAGGAGAGGATACAATGGATCTTCGGGAACTTCACTACCTGCTTGCCCTGGCGGAAGAAAAGAGCATTTCCCGGGCGGCGGAACGGCTGTTCATGGCCCAGTCCAGCCTGTCCCAGTTTCTCAGCACCACAGAGTCTCATTTAGGATACAAACTGTTCATCCGCACTTCCAGCGGCATCCGGCCCACGGAACCGGGAAAACGGATGATCCGGTTCGCCCAGGATACCCTGGCGGAATTCCACCGGGCCAAGGATGAGATCCAGGATATCGGCAACCTGAAAGGGGGCCATGTGATCCTGGGAATCAGTTCTTTCCGGGGATCCTTCCTGCTGCCGCCCGTACTCCAGGCTTTCCAGCAGAAATATCCGGGGGTGCGGGTCCAGATCGTGGAAGAGAATTCCCTGGCCCTGGAACAGCTGCTGCTCACCGGGAAAATCGACCTGGCCCTTCTGGTGATGCCGGAAAAACGCAGCCGGATCCAGGCCCGGTTCCTGATGCACGACGAAATCTGCCTGATCACCCATCCGGACCATCCGGTGATGGAACTGGTCCATCAGGGCCAGGCCGGCCAGCAGCCTTCCCAATTGTCCCAGTACATCAACATCCAGGATGCGGCCCGGTTCGAATTTTTGCTCAGCGGCTACGGCACCATCCTGGGCCGGGAAGCCCGGCGGATTTTCCTCCGCCACGGCATGAACCCCACCTACTACAACGAGAACCTGTCCGCCCTGTTTGCCGCTGCCCTGGCCGCCAACGGTCTGGGACTGGCCTTCACCTACGCCAGCAGCCGCCAGTACTTCCACCGGGCCCAGCTGCTGTCCCTGGGCAAAGACGGTACCTCCATTCCCCTGGGTACCGCCATGGCCCCGGGCCGGTACCATTCCAAAGCCACCCGGGCCCTGGATCAGGTGATCTTTGAAGTGCTGGGGAAGTGAAAAAAAGAGGGGCCGTTGCTCATGCAACAGCCCCATTTTAAATCTATGCCCCCTGGGCGGCCGGGACGGGCTTGCCTGTGGCAAGCCCCTACGCCGTCGCTGTCCAGGAGCCGGCTAACAACGATTTCCTTATGAAGCCTCTCCCCTGAATGACAAAAGAGGACCGACCATACAGCCGGCCCGCTTTGCCGTCACAACGGCATCCCCGTCCAATCGGTCGAACAAACAATGCCCGACCCCAACGCCGTAGGGGCGTGCCAAAGGCCCGCCCGTCCCGGCCTGGGGGGTTCAACTCTTCAAAAAAACGGCCGGCGTGAGACTGGAAAGGGGCTCTGCCGCTTTCCACCGTGCACTCCTCCCTATTTTTAATAATTTTGTGATATAATCATCTAAAATACTATGATTTTTGTGGTTTTTAGAGAAGAAAGGGCGTGATTTTTGTGAACCGGCTTACCCGGAAAATCGATTCCTTCCTGGTCCAATGGAAGAATTCCCCCCATCACCTTCCTCTCATCATCAAAGGAGCCCGGCAGGTGGGAAAAACGGAAGCCATCAAGAATTTTGCCCGCACCCATTACACACACCTGGTGGAAATCAACTTTGTCCTCCAGAAAGAATACCGGCACATCTTTGATGACGGATTCGATGTGGACCGGATCCTTCAGAACATCACCTTCCTGGACCCCAGACTGCAGCTGGAACCCCATGAAACCCTGATTTTTTTCGACGAACTCCAGGCCTGTCCCAACTGTGCCACCAGTCTCAAGGCCTTCCAGCTGGACGGCCGCTATGATGTGATCTGTTCCGGATCCCTTATGGGCATCAGTTATCAGGAAATCGAATCCAACAGTGTGGGCTATAAGGAAGACCGGACCCTGTACCCGCTGGATTTCGAAGAATTTCTCTGGGCCAGAGGCTACACTCCGGAACAGGTGGACCTGTTTTATCAGCATCTGCTGGAAACCCGGCCCCTTTCCAGGCTTGAGATGGACGTTCTTCAGAAAAACTTCCAGGACTATCTGGTGCTGGGAGGCATGCCTGCCGTAGTCTGGCGGTTCATCCAGCAGAACAATTTCAGCGGCACTCTCCAGCTCCAGCAACAGCTGCTCCTGGACTATGAAGATGACATCACCAAATATGCCGGCGGCCTGGACAAAGGAAAAATCCTGAATGTCTACCGGAAAATCCCTGTATTTCTGGGAAAGGAAAACAAAAAATTCCAGATTTCCAAAGTGGCCCACGGAGCCCGGAACCGGGAATATCTGGGGGTAGTGGACTGGCTGTCCAACGCCGGCATCGTCAATGTCTGCTATTGCCTGGACCATCCGGAACTGCCTTTGAAAGGGAATTACAACCCAGACCAGTACAAGCTGTATTTTGCCGACACCGGTCTCCTGATCGCCTCTCTGGACGAAGAAGCCCAGCTGGATCTGCGCCGGAACCGTAACTTCGGCGTTTACAAAGGCGCTCTCTTTGAAAACATGGCCGCCCAGATGCTGGTCCAGCAGGGCTACGGCCTGTATTACTACAAAAACACCCAAGGCACCCTGGAAATGGACTTTTTCGTCCGGGATGCAGATTTCCTGATCCCCGTGGAGGTGAAAGCCACCGACGGCAGTACCCGCTCTCTGAACCGTCTCCTGGAAGATTCAAGCCATTATCCGGACATCCGGTACGGCATCAAACTCAGCACCAAAAACATCGGCTGGAACGGAAAATTCTACACCATACCTTATTTTCTCGGTTTCCTGCTGAAACGGTGGCTGAGGGAGAAATAAAGGGAGTGCTGCGCCAGGCGCAGCACCCCTGTCAGCTGTCAACGGTTTCCTTATGACACCTCTCCCCTGGACGGCATCCCCATCCAATCGGTCGAACAAACAATGCCCGACCCCAACGCCGTAGGGGCGGGCCGCAGGCCCGCCCGTCCCGGCCTGGGGGGGTACAAGTTCAGAAGCATCTGCCCCCGGCAGATGGTATCCATCGGTGTGAAACGCAGGACTCCTGTCCTAAAATTTCCTTCCATTTTCTCTCTCTTTTTATGTTACAATGAAGACAGAAATCAACTGTTGAAGGAGCTGTTATCATGGAAGAGATGGACATTGGAGGGCGGATCCAGGAATACCGCAAAGCTGCCGGGATGAGTCTCCGGGAACTGGCCGCCCATGCGGAGATCTCTCCTTCCATGCTCAGCCAGATTGAAAACAACGCCGTCAACCCCTCCATCAACACCCTGAAGAGCATTGCAGAAGTCCTCCAGATCCCTTTGTACAAATTCTTCAAGCCCCAGGCCCCCACTCCTGCAGACCAGATCGTCCGCCAGGGAGAGCACCGGATCATCGGCCACTGGGGCACGGAAGTCACCTACAAGCTGCTGACTCCGGATACGGACAGCACCATTGAATTCATCCTGATGGAAATCCCCGCCGGCACCATCACCACCAAAGTTCCCCGGGGGCACCAGGGAGAAGAGACCGCCTATGTGATGGAAGGCCAGGTGGAAATTACCGTGGATGACCAGACCTACCAGCTTTCCGCCGGAGACAGCATACGGATTCTTCCCGGTCATCCCCACAAATGGTCCAACCGTTCCAAAGAACTGGTCCGGGTCATCTTCGCCGTGACTCCTCCTTCTTTTTAAGCACAAAAAAACTGCCGCAGCCGCGGCAGTTTTTTTGTTACAGCAATACCATGCTCAGCAGGAACACGGTGACCAGTGCGGTCATGGACTGGAGCACACTGATAATAGGAATGGTCTTGTAGGCAATGGACGTATCCATGTCGGAGGTGGTGGCCGTTACCCAGAAGAAGTCGTCATTCCCGTGGAATACCATCATGCCCCCGGCAGCACAGGCCAGCATGGCAATCACCCGGCCCATGGGAGAACCGAAGCCCAGCACATCGATCAAAGGAGTGATCATGGTGGCCGCCGTTACCATGGCGATGGTGGCGGAGCCTACGCAGGTCCGGAACAGGAACCCAATCAGGAAAGGTGCCAGGATTCCGATGGAAACCCCGCTCATGCTGGCGGTGAGGATATCCCGAAGAGGAGAGGCTTTCAGCACTCCGGAGAAGGCCCCGCCGGCCCCTACGATCAGGACAATCTGTCCGGCCGTCTTCATGGCGTCGGCAATGACCCCGTCAAAGCCCCAGGCTTTGGTGTCTTCCGGAAAGATGTTGTGGTAGCCCACAGCGGCAATCAGCAGCCCGATCAGCAAAGCCACCGCCGGAGTCCCTACAATGTTCAGCACCAGGGCCAGGGTCCCGGTAAGCTTGCACATGCTGCCTACAGTTTTCAGCAGCATCAGGGCAATGGGCACCAGGATGGGCAGGAAGGACATCATGGCACTAGGCAGATTCTGATGTTCCGGCGTGTCTTCCACACTGGTGGGCAGATAGTAGTATTTATTCCCGGCATAGAGGGAAGCCAGGTAAGCCACCAGGGTCACGGGAATGGATACCAGAGCCCCGAACAGGATCACCTGTCCCAGGTCGGCGCTGAGGATCCCGGCCACTGCCAGAGGGCCAGGGGTGGGCGGCACGAACATGTGGGTGGCGTGGAGGCCCATGCACAGGGAAATGGCCATGGTGGTCATGGAAATCTTGGTATCCCGGGAGAGCCGTTTGGCAATGGGGCTCAGCAGGACGAAAGCGGAATCACAGAACACCGGGATGGAAACGAAGTACCCGGTAATGGCCAGCCCCAGGGCTGCATGTTTCTTGCCGGTGATCTTCAAAATGGTCTTGGCCATGGTTTCTGCGGCCCCGGATTTTTCCAGCAGAGCCCCGGTCACCGTCCCCAGGGCAATGACCAGGCCGATATCCGCCACCGTTCCTCCCATGCCGTCTGCAAAGGCCTTCAGCATAGGCTCCATGCCCATGCCGGACACAATAGCAAAGACAAAGGACGTGGCAATCAGGGCAAAGAACGGGTGAAGCTTCAGTTTGACAGTACAGATCACCAGGGCCAGCACCGCAAGGACCAGCCCGGCAATCACAGGAAATGCGCCATTCATGGAAATCCCTCCTTCCCCTTGGGGGAACAGATCTTATTTTTTCAAATAGGTATTCAGGTATTCTTTCCGGATTTCTTCTGGTACCAGACGGCCGCCGGTGGCCCAGGCAATCTGGGTGGCGTTGGCCAGTTTGCCTGCATCCAGGCCCTGGTCCTTCAGATATTTCCGGGTCCCTTCATACACCGTCAGCCGGCAGGGTCCGATGAAGGCCGCACAGCTGGAAGGTTCGATTTCCACGTCTTCGGTTTTCTTCAGATCCCGGAGGAAATCGAAGAGCCGGTAATCATCCACCGTAAAGTCCCCGGACAGCAGGTTGGTCATGATCCGGGTCACAAACCCGGAGGGGCTGGCACAGGCCAGGCCGTCCGCTTCTGTAATCCCGTCAATGTGGAAGTCGTGGACGTTGGCCTTTTCGAATTCCTGGGTGGCCGTGCCCAGCAGGACGGAAGGGCAAAGGGTGGGTTCCGTAAAGAACACATGGACATTGTCCTTGAAGATCCGTTTCAGACCGTAGGAAACGCCGCCGGGGGCCCCGCCCACACCGGCCGGGATGTAAACAATCAGAGGATGGTCAGCATCCACAGTGATGTTCATGTCATCCAGCTGTTTCTTCAGCCGTCTGGCAGCCACAGCATAGCCCAGGAACAGGTTCACGGATTTTTCGTCATCCACGAAATAGCTGGTGGGATCCTGGTCGGACAGCCGGCGGCCTTCCGCCACCGCCTTGGAATAGTCATCGGCATATTCGATGACTTCCACGCCCTTCTGCCGGAGCAGATCTTTTTTCCACTGACGGGCATCCATGGACATGTGGACCTTCACCTTGAAGCCCAGCGCCGCACTCATGATCCCGATGGACAGGCCCAGGTTCCCGGTGGAGCCCACCTGTACCGTATACTGATGGAAGAATTCCTTCATATTCTGATCTGCCAGTTTGGCATAGTTGTCCGTTACCTTCAGTTTGCCCGCAGCCAGGGCCAGGTCTTCCGCATGTTTCAGGACTTCATAGATGCCCCCTCTGGCCTTGACGGAACCGGCAATGGCCAGATGGCTGTCCATCTTCAGCAGCAGATGGCCGGGGATGGTGCAGGCAAAGTCCTTTTCCAGGGCCTTCTGCATATCCGGAATGGCTTTCAGGGGAGATTCAATCAGCCCATGGGTCACTTCCGTTTCCGGGAAGCACCGTTCAATGAAAGGCGCAAACCGCTGGAGCCGGTCTGCCGCATCGTCGATCATGGCATCGGACACCACCAGGCTGCAAACAGCATTGGTCATGTCAAAAGGAAGGTACCGGGGGTTCACCCACACCGTTTCCTTCTTTTCCGAAACTTCCCGGATCACCGGGTCCTGAGCAATGTACTTTTCCGCATCCATCACAAATCCCTCCGTTCAGATTTATTAAACATAATTTCTTTGTTATGTACAGTATAATTAAACATATTCTCCTTGTCAATGGTATTTTTAGAAAATTTCCAGTATTCTTTTTATCTGTGATTTCATAAGGAATACAATAGTTTTAAAGAAAAACAGAAGCTCTATAAATTTATGCAGCTTCTGTTTTCCATTATTTTGTTTAGTATAGAATAACAACAGTGTTTTATTGGGATGAACGAAAAAAGGAGGTGCTGCACGTTCTGTGCAGCACCTCCTTTTTGAATCTATGCCCCCTGGGCGGCCGGGACGGGTTTGCCTGGGGCAAGCCCCTACGCCGTCGCTGTCCAGGAACCGGCTAACAACGGTTTCCTTATGAAGCCTCTCCCCTGAATGACAAAAGAGGACCGCCCATACAGCCGGCCCTCTTTTGCCGTCACAACGGCATCCCCGTCCAATCGGTCGAACAAACAACACTCGACCCCAACGCCGTAGGGGCGTGCCAAAGGCCCGCCCGTCCCGGCCTGGGGGTTTTAACCCTTCAAAAAAACCGGCCGGTGTGAGACTGGAAAGGGGCTCTGCCGCTTTCCACCGTGCACTCCTCCCTATTTTTAATAATTTTGTGATATAATCATCTAAAATACCATGATTTTTGTGATTTTTAGAGAAGAAAGGGCGTGATTTTTGTGAACCGGCTTACCCGGAAAATCGATTCCTTCCTGGTCCAATGGAAGAATTCCCCCCATCACCTTCCTCTCATCATCAAAGGAGCCCGGCAGGTGGGAAAAACGGAAGCCATCAAGAATTTTGCCCGCACCCATTACACACACCTGGTGGAAATCAACTTTGTCCTCCAGAAAGAATACCGGCACATCTTTGATGACGGATTCGATGTGGACCGGATCCTTCAGAACATCACCTTCCTGGACCCCAGACTGCAGCTGGAACCCCATGAAACCCTGATTTTTTTCGACGAACTCCAGGCCTGTCCCAACTGTGCCACCAGTCTCAAGGCCTTCCAGCTGGACGGCCGCTATGATGTGATCTGTTCCGGATCCCTTATGGGCATCAGTTATCAGGAAATCGAATCCAACAGTGTGGGCTATAAGGAAGACCGGACCCTGTATCCGCTGGATTTCGAAGAATTTCTCTGGGCCAGAGGCTACACTCCGGAACAGGTGGACCTTTTTTATCAGCATCTGCTGGAAACCCGGCCCCTTTCCAGGCTGGAAATGGACGTGCTGCAAAAAAACTTCCAGGACTATCTGGTGCTGGGAGGCATGCCTGCAGTAGTCTGGCGGTTCATCCAGCAGAACAATTTCAGCGGCACTCTCCAGCTCCAGCAACAGCTGCTCCTGGACTATGAAGAGGACATCACCAAATATGCCGGCGGCCTGGACAAAGGAAAAATCCTGAATGTCTACCGGAAAATCCCTGTATTTCTGGGAAAGGAAAACAAAAAATTCCAGATTTCCAAAGTGGCCCACGGAGCCCGGAGCCGGGAATATCTGGGGGTAGTGGACTGGCTGTCCAACGCCGGCATCGTCAATGTCTGCTATTGCCTGGACCACCCGGAACTGCCTTTGAAAGGGAATTACAACCCAGACCAGTACAAGCTGTATTTTGCCGACACCGGTCTCCTGATCGCCTCTCTGGACGAAGAAGCCCAGCTGGATCTGCGCCGGAACCGTAACTTCGGCGTTTACAAAGGCGCTCTCTTTGAAAACATGGCCGCCCAGATGCTGGTCCAGCAGGGCTACGGCCTGTATTACTACAAAAACACCCAAGGCACCCTGGAAATGGACTTTTTCGTCCGGGATGCAGATTCCCTGATCCCCGTGGAGGTGAAAGCCACCGACGGCAGTACCCGCTCCCTGAACCGGCTTCTGGAAGATTCGAGCCATTATCCGGACATCCGGTACGGCATCAAACTCAGCACCGGAAACATCGGCTGGAACGGAAAATTCTACACCATACCTTATTTTCTCGGTTTCCTGCTGAAACGGTGGCTGAGGGAGAAATAAACGGGGGGCTGTTGCATGTGTGAGATTTAAGCTGACCCCCAATTGTTAGACCATAAATCTAACAATTGGGGGTCAGTTTTTTATGGCAAAACACAGCGCAGCCGATGGTCGACATCAGTGTGGAACATGTCCAGGAGTTAGAGGATGAAAATCTTAAACTCCGTATAGAGAATGCTTTTTTTAAAGAACTGAGAAGACTGCGTTTAGAGGACGAAGCAAAAATGAGAGAGTTGCGAAAATCATCTCCAGTCTCCGAGGATCATTCAAACTGAAAGACCTTCTCTCCTATACGCAAATGCCCAAAGCGACCTATATGTACTGGCAGAAACGGTTTGATCGCGTGAATCCAGACCAGGAAGTAGAGGACAAAATACAGGAAATCCGCAGCCAGCATAAAGATTATGGGTATCGGCGCATGACCGGTGACTGGGCTGGAAAAGTCCTGTTCAATACAGGCTTCCTTTGCAGGCAGCATAAAAAAGTAACGAGACAGTAAAAACCATCTCGTTACTAAGGTCTAACTTTTTGGGGTCACATCAAATCTCACACATGCAACAGCCCCTTTCCTTCTCATTCCCGATTCTTCGCCAGCTGGATGGCATAGGAAATGGCGTTCTTCAGGCTCAGTTCGTTGGCTCCGCCATTGCCGGCATGGCCGAAGCCGGTGCCGTGGTCCACGCTGGCCCGGATGATGGGCAGACCCAGGGTGATGTTTACCCCGGCCACTGCATCCCAATGACCCAGTTCATGGTTGTACACGAACCCTTTGACCTTCAGGGGGATATGGCCCTGGTCATGATACATGCAGACTACGATGTCGTACCAGCCGCCCAGTGCCTTGGAAAAAACCGTATCCGGCGGGGTGGGTTTCTTATCGGGGATGCAGATGCCTTCTGCCATGGCTTCATCGATAGCCGGCTGGATCTCTTCGATTTCTTCCCGTCCGAAGAGTCCGCCTTCTCCGCAGTGGGGATTCAGCCCGGCTACGGCGATTTTGGGCTGCTTGATGCCCAGAGCCTTGCAGCCGGCGTTGGCAATCCGGATGACTTCCAGGACCCGGGGCTTCTTCACCCGTTCAATGGCTTCCCGGAGAGACACATGGGTGGAGACGTGGACCACCCGGAGATTTTCGTGAGCCAGCATCATGGTATAGTGTTCCGTATGGGTGTATTCCGCATAGATTTCCGTGTGTCCGGAATAATGATGCCCGGCCATATTGATGGCTTCTTTGCTCAGGGCATTGGTCACGGTGGCATCCACCTGTTTCTTCATGGCCAGATCGATGACCTTGATCACATACTGGAAAGCGGCTTCCCCGCCCAGGGCACAGGCACCGACGCCAAAGGGGGCTGGCTTCCCGTCTTTTTCGTTATGGGGGATCTGTTCCGGTTCCACCAGGCCCAGGTCGATCAAATCGATGGTCCCGTACTGGAACAGTGCTTCTTTGACTTCCTGGATCGGATGCAGCTGGAGATCAATCCCAGATACCTTCCGGGCCACCTCCAGGGCATATGCCATGCAAGAAGCATCGCCCACCACCAGAGGTCGACAGGTCTCATACAATTTCGGGTCATGGAGTGCCTTGACCGTGATTTCAGGACCATTTCCAAAGGGATCGCCCATGGTAATGGCTACAATCGGTTTGTTTTCCATTTCTTTTCCTCTTTTCTATCAACTAAGTTTTTCCAGCAGCTGGAGCAGCAGATCCGGAGAACCGAACCCGCCAGATTTGGAAATCAGGGGTTGCTTTTTCCCGTTGATTCGCACATAGGACAGGACGGTCCCGGTGAATAGTTCCTGGACCGGCTCGATTTCACAGATTTCCATTTCCCGCATGAATCCCATCAGGACGTCGCCCCCAGTCACCATCAGAGTCGCCTCCACGTCCTTTTCCAGAAGGGCTCGCAAGGCTTCTCCCATAGCGACGGGAATCTGGTGCCGGACATCCTCCAGGGTCCATCCCTGCTGCTGGGCATATTCATAAGCCGTGGTGCGGCCGGGGATATCATTGGTATCCAGGATGCACTTTTCGCCCCGTGCCAAATAGTCCGCCCACTCTTGTACCTGGGCTTGTCCTTTTTCTTTCGCCGTGAACCAATGGGGCGTCAGGCTTTCTTCCGGAGGAATGGGAAAATACTGGAAACGGCCGCTTTCCACGGCTTCTTTGACCTGTTCCCGGGTAATAGGGTTCACGCTGCCGCAGGCCATCAGGAAGGCTCCAGGCAGCTCCAGTGTCTCTGCCGGTTTGCTGCGGAGATCCATCAATTCCGACAGCACTGAGGCAAAGCCGGCGCAACCGGCCAGCAAAAACAATTTCCCCTTGGCTTGGAGTTCACGGCTCCGTTCCAGGATATCCGCATCGGTTTCCGCATCATAGATCTGGATTCCTGGAAGTTCTCCTGCTATTTCTTCCTTTTTCACGGATATCATGGGCAGTCCGCTGCCTTCTGAAAGGATTTCTGCCACTCGGGAGCACAAGACCGGATTGAAAGGGTCATTTCTGAAAACGCTTTCTCCTACTGGAATTCCATCAATATAATGGATTCCATTCTTTGTTGTCCTTTTTGTTTTGGGATAAGCTGGAATGAAATGCAGTTGCTCTGCTCCACTGGCCTCCAGGGCTGCCCCCAATTCTGCACCCACGTTGCCCCGGAGTGCCGAATCGGTTTTTTTGTAGATACAGGAAACCGAAAGTCCCACGGCCTGCCGGACGATTCCTTGGATCAGGGTTGCTGCGTCTTCCTGGGCAATATGCCGGGATTCCGTATCCACCACCAGAACCTGGACCTCTGGATCCACCTGCCGTAAATCATAATGGGGATCCAGGACCACTCGAGTAGCAGCTCCGGCCGCCACAAACTGGATTCCTGTATCCAGGGCTCCTGTAAGGTCATCCGCCAAGATCAATAAATCCATCGTCATCTCCTCTTTCTTTCCCGTTCTCTTCCCTATTTTAAAATTTTTTCTTCCCTTATGCAAATAGCAGAAGACAAAAGGTGCTGCATATGGACATGCAGCACCCCCAATGATTCATGATATCTCATTTATAGTTTTCCGGATGAGCCTGCACTTCTTTCTTATGCAGGAAAGTTACCAGAAGAGGGCACAGGATAGCAGTGGTAATAATGGCCGCAGAAACCTGAACTGTAGCCGCATCGCTAAGAGCTTTAGAAATAACCCCTGCTGCCGCCACTGCTGCCGGAGTACTGGCCGCATTCCCTGCGGTGGTCCCGATGGCAGCCCCTACTTCCGGATGTTTGTATTTCATTACTTTGTACATCGCATATCCGGCAAGACCCGTGGTAACCGTGGAAGCAACTCCCAGCAGGACCCCGGAAGGGCCTGCGCTTACAATGGAAGTCAGAGTCAGCCCGGCACCCAGAGGGAAGGCAAAGAAAGGAATCAGCAGAGTAGTCCCCGGTTCACAGAATTTCTTGATTTCCGGATCCAGATTCCCCAATACGCAGCCTACCACAATGGGGATGACACAGCCGATGAGTACTTCAACAGGTACCCCATATCCGGCAGCTCCCAGAGCCAACAGCGTGAAGAAAGGCCCATCATTGATGGACAGGACAGATACCGCCCCAACATCCGTGGCATCACCATATTCCCCAGCCAGAGCCGCATACAGTCCCCCGTTGGAGTTAGCGATGGCAGCAATGATGGCGATAGGTGCTAAACCGAAAATTCCCGCTTCCCCAAAGGTATAGCTGACGGCAATCCCGATTCCCATGCCCACCAAGACCTTCACGGCGGTGAGCAGGACCCCTTTGGTCAGCGTCGTTCCGGCCTGCTTCACATCAATGGTGGTACCGTTGCAAAACAGGAAGGCTGCCAGGAGGGGCATAGCACCCGTTTTCCAGAGATGAGTGGTAAAAGTTTCTTTGAAAATAACCCAGAACTGCGGAGCCAGGGTATTGACCAAAGCGCCAAGCAGCAACGGAACAATCATCAGTCCCCCTGGACATTTCTTTACGGTCTGCAAGATTTTCATAATATCCTCCTAAAAGCCAGCTTCATTTCAGATTAGAAGGTACCAGAAACTTTGTAAATGCCAAATTCCCGATGGCCCAGAGCTTCTGCCTTCGTAAACTTCCCGTTGCAGACTTCCACCAGCAGCTGGAAGGTTTCTTCACCGATATCTTTAATAGTAGCCCCTTCAGTAATGATTTTACCGGCGTTTACATCAATATTGTCCGGCATATTGTTGAAAGTATCCGTATTTCCGGTAATTTTGATAACAGGAGCAATGGGGCTACCAGTAGGCGTTCCCCGTCCGGTGGAAAACACAATAGCAGTGGCGCCGCCGGCTACCATACCGGTGATGGAATCAATATCCTGGCCAGGGGTATCCATGAAATACAGGCCTTTTTTATCCAGAGGCAGGGGTTCGGAATATTCCAGGGCGCCCTGGAACGGTGCCGTATTCCCGGCTTTGTACATGCAGCCCAGAGATTTTTCTTCGATGGTGGACAGTCCGCCTGCTTTGTTCCCGGGAGTGGGTTGGCCAGTACGCAGGTCTTCGCCCAGCTTCAAGGCCCGTTCTTCCACATTGTGGACCATGGTCAGGAATTTTTCCCGCTGAGTCGGGTCACCGAACCGTTGAGCCAGGATATGTTCTGCCCCGATGACTTCCGTGGTCTCGCTGAGGATACTGCTGCCGCCCAGAGAAACCAGTTTATCGGATACATAACCAATGGTGGGATTGGAAGCCAGTCCGCTGGTAGGATCGGATCCGCCGCATTCCATCCCCAGGATGAGTTCGCTGATATCCCCTTCCGTCCGGACTTCCGTAGACAGTTTGGCAGCCATAGCGCAGGCAATTTCGCCGCCTCTGGCAATGGCTTTCAGGGTACCGCCGCAGCCCTGGATGGTGATTGCTTCCACCGGTTTGCCGGTCACAGCAATCCGCTGAGCCAGTTCGGCAGCCTGGATCCCGTCACAGCCCAGACCTACAACCAGTACAGCCCCTACATTGGCATTCTTCCCGAAGCCTTCCAGGGTCCGTTCCGTCTGTTCCTGGTCAGAACCGATTTGGCAGCAGCCGTGCTGGTTCGGCACTGCAATGGCTCCCGGTACCTGAGCCGCGATTTTTTCTGCGGTATCCGTTGCGCACACAGATGTGGGCAGAATCAGCAGATGATTCCGTACGCCAAAAGTTCCGTTTTCCCGTCTGTATCCCAAAATTTTCATGTCCATTCCTCCTGTAAACCTTATGCCTTTAGATCCCCACGGCCGCGGGTACTTGCCAGATTATGCACATGGACGTAATCGCCAGGATGCAGATCCTCCAGAGCTTCCCCGATAATCTGACCATATTTGTAGCAATATCCTCCTTTGGGAATATCAGCCACGGACATTTTGTGGAACTTGGGAATATCACTGGTTGCAATATAGGTTTTTCCTTCAAACTCGATTTTCTCGCCCTTTTTGATGGGACGCAGACAAGTTACCAAATTGTCTTTGCTGTTTACATGAATGACCGCATTCATCTTTAAACCCTCCTCTGGCATTGTTCAATGCCCCCTTAAGATGACTTCATTGTATCCAATATCCAGCAGACAGACAATGCTGTTTTTTCTGATAATTGTTTATATCTGAAACGCTTTTATTATTTTTAATTTTATTGTAATTTTTATATTAAATCGTTAAAATATGAAACAGGAGTGTGAGAGTATGAACCGGAAATTCAAAATTTTAGCAGTGGCCCCCTACGAAAGTCTGAAGGGAGTCCTGCTGCAGACAGCCAAAGAATATCCCCAGCTGGACATAACAGTGGAAGTGGGCCCCATCTACGAAGGGTTGAAAAGACTTCAGAAATATGACCTAAGCCAGTTCGATGCCATCCTGTCCCGGGGCGGAACTAAAATGGAAATCGAAAAGCATACCACCCTGCCCGTTTTTGAGATTCCCATCTCCTACTTTGACTTATTGAATATAATCAAGCTGGTGGAACATTACCAGGGAAAAATCGCCATCCTGACCTATGAAAACATTGCCCATGCGGCTAAAGTTCTCTGCAATCTGCTGCATTTTCCTTATAACATCTTCATTATCAACGCCTGGCATAATGCCAAGGAAAAAGTTCAGCAGCTGAAAGATCAGGGTTATACCCTGATCATCGGCGATGCGGTTTCCGTAATCCATGCGGAAAAACTGGGTATCCAAAGTATCTTGCTGACTTCCAGTGCCGCCAGCGTCCGGGACGCTTTCGACCAAATCCTTAAAGTCTGCTCCTATATGGAACCCTTTCAGATTGATGTCAGCCTGTTCCATCACTACTGTCAAAGCCATCAGGAAAACATTCTCTATTTCGACTGCCAGAAAAAGCTCTTGTATACAGAAGGAGACGCGGACGAGCAACCTCTCCAAACCTTTTGTGCTCACCAGATTCCCGTTCTGGAAAAAAATCAAACAATACTTACCCAGAAACAATGGCAGGGCAATTTCCTTGAAATCCGAGGGAACCGTTTTCTGGTCCGTAAGCTCCCATATTATCTTTTCAGTATAAAAAAGCTTGCTTCTCTAAGACCAGGAGAAGAAAATACTCCCTACCTTTCGCTCTTTGAGCCCTCTACTCTCCGTCCTCTGCCCCAGCGGCTACCCAATATCCTGCAGTTGCTTTCCCCGGCAGCCTGGAAACGAGCCCTGCAGCTTGTTTCCAATGGTTTTAACTGCTGTCTTATCGGAGAAGCAGGAACGGACAGTGACAATTTAGCCTATGCCCTGTATGAAAAAAGTTCCAATACCACAGAACCATTGTACTGTATCAATTCTCTGCTGTTGAAGGAAAATGATATCCGCCAGCTCTGTATCAATTCCCATTCACCCCTTTTTCATCCCCATGCTGTCCTCTATTTCAGGAACCTGGCCCAGATGGATGACGCCTGTTTCCGATATCTGGTAGAGGAACTCAGCATTGCATCCTATGAAAGCACCGCCAGTCTCTATTTTTCCTTTGAAGGGACGAACCGTCAGGGAAATCTGGAATCACGGCATCAGCAACTGCAGGATCGGTTTCAGCTCCATACGATTCTGCTTCCTACGCTGCGGAATAAAGGAGACCAAATTCTAAATTATGCTCTTTTATATATCCAATCCCACAATCATGCGGAAGACACACACATTGCTGGCATGGAACCGGAAGCAATTGCCTTACTGTGTCAGTATAACTGGCCCCAGAACCTGAAGCAGCTGCAACGGGTGCTGCAAAAAGCTGTACTGTCCACGGACGCTCCCTGGATCACAGCCCGAACCATTCGTCTTGCGCTCCAGGAAGAACAGCGTTCATCCCTGCAGTTCCCCCAGTCCCAGTTGGACTTGGATCAGCCACTCCATCAAATTATCCAGCAGGTTGTAGCAAAAGTTCTGCAGGAAGAAAACAACAATCAGACAAAAGCCTCTAAACGTCTGGGCATTAGTCGAACAACCTTGTGGAGGCTAATGAAGGGGAACTGAAGAATATCTTTTTTCTCCTACTGCATCCCCTAACGGATTGGTTATAACGAGAAAAAATAAAAGCGGTTGTGAAAGTTTCCAGTAAAATAACTGGAAACTTTCACAACCATATGTTTTATCAGTAAATTCATCTACGTCTTAATCAGCCTGTAAAATACAGGAGCTGTAAAAACGGTCATTATAATTCATGGATCACATCAATGATGCTACCATCCCGGTATTCCACAACGCCACAGATTTTATCACTGAGTTCCAAAGGAGAGGCTTTACCAGAAAGTTTCACGGCCTTTTCCCGCAGAGCTTCAATGGAAGTAATCGGCAGGCCTTTGCCCTTCAAACATTCTGCAATATCCGGACGCCGAGGATTTACCGCAATACCATATTCTGTCACCAGTACATCTACACTTTCTCCAGGTGTAACTACAGTGGTCACATGATCCAGCAGCATGGGCAACCGACCCCGAAGAAGAGGCATAGTAATCAGAGTCATCTGAGCCCCTGCGGCAGCATCTGGATGTCCCCCAGGAGCACCCAGCAGTTTTCCGTAGGAGTCAGTCAGAACATTTACGTTAAAGTCCACATCGATTTCAGTGGCGCTAAGTACGGTAAAGTCCAGCATATTCACATAGGGACAGGCAGAAAAAGGATTGGCATAAGCAGAAGCAGAAATTTCATGATGTTTAATATCAGTCCGCAGGGAATCGATAGCCGTAAGATCAAAATCCTGAGGATCATAGAAAGTCTTAATCAGGCCTTCCTTCAGCATCTGTACATGGAATCCCGAAACTCCGCCTACACCGGCCGCTGCTGTATATCCCTTCTGCAGCATCTCCTGCCGGATATAGCCGGCCGTGGCAATGGCCATACCACCGCTGCCGAACTGGAATACCATATTGTCATGAAAATAAGGCGTTGCAGCAATGACCTGCGCAGCATAGTGTGAAATGATCAGTTCCGCCGGATTTTTACTGACTCGAATGGACCCGGTAGCTATACCTGCCGGATCCCCGATGGAATCCACAGTAGTTACGTAATCCACCTGGGTCTGGGGAATGCTCACATAATCCAGTGGGGTATCGGAAAGCCCGTCGGTGACGGCAATCACATGGTCCGCATACTCTGCATCGGGCATGGCATAGCCCAGGGACCCGCAGGCACTTTTGCCTTCCACACCGTTCAGATTGCCGAACCGGTCGCAGGCAGGGGCTGCAATGAAGGCGGCATCGATATGGAGCTCTCCTGTTTCAATGGCCCGGGCCCGTCCTCCGTGGGTACGGAAGATGGCCGGTTTCTTCAGGCCGCCTTTCTGGATGAAGCTACCCAGCTTGCTCCGGGCACCGCTGGTGTCCACGGCCGTGATTACACCGCTTTCAAAATAGGGCAGCAGGCAGTCTTGAACTTTGCTCAGCGAAGAGGCAGAGAGGGTCAAGTCTTTAATCCCTTTTTTGGCAATGGCGTCCACCACATACAGCATGACTGCATCTCCGT
Source organism: Acidaminococcus sp. HCP3S3_H5 (assembly GCF_052122235.1). Classification (NCBI taxonomy): domain Bacteria; kingdom Bacillati; phylum Bacillota; class Negativicutes; order Acidaminococcales; family Acidaminococcaceae; genus Acidaminococcus; species Acidaminococcus sp. HCP3S3_H5. The sequence goes on along the minus strand of NZ_JBQKCS010000005.1, from coordinate 120,285 downwards.
TCCGCAGGCAGTGATGGAAAGAGATGGTCATCCCGTCTTTCAGCCCAATGGCATCCAGGATGTAGTCCAGGCTTTTCACTTTATCCGTACCAGGACGGAAAAATTTGACCGGGCGAGGTGCCATCCGGAAGCCTTCCGGATGGGCACTGTAGGCACCGGAAAAGGCATGTTTTGTTTCCCATCCAGGAACTTTTCGGATTTGTTCCATATATTTTTCATCAACCATGGATCAGATCTCCTTTCCGGCCGCTTTGGCATAGGCCAGTACGTCCTTGGCACGGGTCACGATGGGCATATCTATCATCTTCCCGTCCAGGGCAATGACACCGGAAGCGTTGGCCATGGCTTCTTCATAGACAGCTACCACCTTTTTAGCATGTTCGATTTCCTTATCAGTGGGAGTATAGACTTCATGGACCAACCCGATTTGGGTGGGGTGGATCACGGATTTACAGGTGAAGCCCAGCATTTTCCCAAAGGCTACGTCTTTCTTGAAACCTTCCGGGTCCTTGAAATTGCTGTTCACGTAATCCATGGGGATGACCTTGGCAGCATGGGCACAAAGGGAAATCTGGTTCCGGGCAAAAAGGATCTCTTCCGCATCTTCGCTGCGGGCCATCCGCATATCCGTGCGGAAATCCTCGGCCCCCAGGCCGATGGCAAAGACCCGGGGAGACGCTTTGGCAATCTGATAAGCATTATAAACGCCAAGAGCTGTCTCAATGGTACAGGCAATCTTCACAGTCCCTACCGGTATCTTGTTGGCCTGTTCTACTTCCGTAATCAGCGCATCCAGAGCCTGGACATTTTCCGCTGTCTCCGATTTGGGCAAGCGGAGAAAATCCGGTTTCAGGGGCACCAGCGCCCGGACATCGTCTTCATAATAGGGCGTATCCTGGCCGTTGATCCGGATCCCAATCCGGCAGTCCGGCCGATAGGTGGAAAGAAAACTGCAGACAAGATCTCTGGCGGCATCTTTTTCATTGACGGATACCGCATCTTCCAAATCGTAGATCAGGGCATCGGCTCCGTAGATTTCGCCTTTGGCGATTTTTCCAGGGGCATTCCCCGGAACAAAGAACATGGTCCTATATAAAGAGTTCATGCCGGTTCGCCTCCTTTTTGAGCCAGTGCCCGCTTCACAGCGGTGCGGACCCGTGCCTTGATAGCGAAGTCCCATGCTCCCAAATCATCAATCTGGATCTTTACGCCGCAGATCCCGAATTCGTCCAGGACCTGTTCCACATCCTCCTGGATGGCTTCTCCGAATTTTTTTTCCACTTTGCTGTGGATTTCCACTTCTCTGGCATCTCCGCCCAGTTCCAGCTGGACCATCAGGTCATGCTTGGCATCACTGCCTGCACGGACTGCGTTTGCAGAAAACTCCATCTGATAAGACCTCCTCTAAATCAAATTCAGCAATCAGTATCACTCAGCATGTTTCACATAGCTGAAAATAAATGCAGCAAACATACAGACACTTGAGGCATTAGAAGCCCAGGGATATAACGTTTTCCGTATCCACACCAACAAGCTCCCATTTCCGCTAAAAATGGCCATCGTCTGGATTAGCACAAGAGCAATTCCCACCAACATAAACAATGGCATCGTAATTTCAAATACCGTCATGCACAACGTTTTTAACGTTTTCTCCATCTCTCCATCACCTCACGCACCAATAACAGGGATGATCCTTGCCATAATCAATATCGCTAGAAACATGGTAGGCAGAACATAATAAACCATGATGGGACGGAAAATTTTAGAAGGATCCTCCAATCCCGAAATCCCACTGGCAATGTAAAGAGGTGCCGCATTGGGAGGGATTGCGCCTTCATTAGAAATCAAATTCAAGAAAGCAACACAGCATACGACAGGTGGCAGCCCAATGGCCCGTAAGGCTGCATATACGGCGGCTCCCAGCGCACTTGTAGTTGCAGTCCCTGAAAAGGGACCATCCATCATAGTAATCAGTACTGCAATAACGAGAATGACAAGGAGAGGTGAATAAGATCCCAGATGGGCAAAGATATTCTTGACTTCCTGGGTCATGCCCAATTGATTGAGAACCCCGGAAGCAGCGAATGCCGTGAAGAGCAGCATGCCAACATCTGCATATTTTCCTATGGATTCCTTGATCATTTTTCTCCATCCAGCGAAAGAATGAGGAAGATATTTCCATCCTTCAATCATGGTAAACAAAGACATCCAGATGGGAATCCAGAATACGATGGAAATAGATTTAAAAGCTTTCGGGAATGAACCATTCATGGCACTCTTTACCCACGCCCCAGTAGGTCCCATCGTAGCTGCCAAAGGAATCAGAACACCCAAGAAAATCAGCAGAGAAGAGCCATTTTCTTTCAAAGCCTGTCCAAAAGGTATGATTTTTTCAGCAGGAATGGGTTTCAATCCTGATTTTTTGGCAAAATAATAAATCACTACCAAGCGATAAGCCAGGATAATAAAACCAGCCCCCAGTAAGCCTACATATAATGTCCCCGGGGACAATTCTTTTTCAATACTTTCCATCCCCAACAGGAGCAGCATGGAGGTGGAAGGCGGAAAAATCATTCCCATCCCGGCATTGCCGGCACAAATCAAGGTAGCCTGTTCAACAGACCAACCGGTCTGCATCATCCATGGAATCGTTATGGAACCGATGGCTGCTGCATTTCCCGATCCGGAACCTGACACCATACCAAAAAGAGCAGAACCAATAGTGGACACATAGCCACTCCCTCCAGGCAGACGTCCAATCACACTGTTTAAGATATTGACCAAACGCATAATCACACCTGTTTTTTCCATCAGATAAGACATGAATACAAATGCCATTGCTGCATAAACAACTTCTGCATGGATTCCGTAAGAAAAACTTTTTACAAAGACCGACTGCAGTGAATGTTTTGAAAAAGCTCCCGCAATGGCTACAATAATGAGATATGACCACATCATCGCTTCAGAAGCTCGGCGTTTAAATCCTACATTGAGTATTAAGATAATTGCAACATACAAAACCAATGAGATAATTCCCAATCCAATCATGCCGCCCATTTACAATGCTCCTTTCATGAATCCTTTTCTGCCAGAACCGGTTCATCCTGTGCCTCTTACACTTCAAATATATCTGAATATTTTCAGTTTGTATAATGGAATAATTGGATGACCATCATAACCAAAATGCATGGTAGGACTCACAAAAAAGCACCTTGCCAAAATCTTGCAAGGTGCTTTTATCAGTCATCCATTAAAGGGGATTTCTTTAGGCTGCAAAAAATCTTTAAATTCTCGTTCTTTTATAAACTCAATGAAATTCTTCAATAACGGTGTATTGATATTCTTTTTCTTAAATATCAGCCAAGTATGTCGTTGAATCGGAGAACCATTTTTATCTTTTAAAATCAGCTGATGGAGAAAAGGCGCATCCGTGAGCAGCACAGAAGGCAAAAGACCAAACCCAATGCCGCTGAACACCATTTCCCTGCAAAGATCCAGACTGTTGACCAACACTTCCGTATGGGGAGGGGTCTTGAAATTATTGTCCCACCATAAGTCCAGCATTTTCATATAATATGCATCCGTTGTATAAGCAACACGGCTCATATTTGCCAAGTCTGCCAACTGAAAAGGCTGAGTGGAGGCTGCTGCAATGAAATTTGTCGCCAGATGGATCCGTTGGCTCTCATCCCAGCCAAAATCATTCCGTAAAAAACCAAAATGGCATTTGTTGTTGTTCATCAACGAAACCACTTTGCTGGAGGGTGCCATGGTAATGGAAAATTTTACCTCAGGATAGCTTTTCTTAAATTCCTTGATCAACGTCGGGAAATAATATTCACAAATAATATTGGGCGCCGTCAATTTGATGATGCCAGCATTCCGGTTGTCAATGGCTGTAATCCTCGTTTTTAATTCATCATAATGGCGCAGTGCCTCATCCGCATATGCTGCTGTTTCCATACCGGTTGGCGTCAGTGCAATCCCTTTATTGGTACTCCGAATCAAATGTGTGTCCAACTCTTTTTCCAGTTGTTTGATTCTTTTTGTCAAAGCCGGCTGAGAAATGAACAATGCATTTGCCGTCTTGGTGATATTTTTGAACTCCGCCAAATACTTCAAAATCAGTAAATCTCTGTCATCCATATTTCCAAATCCTCACAAATCGATCTGCTTCTGTTTGCTATATTTCGATTGGGTTTCTCCATATTATATAAGCGTTTAGTATATCAAAGTCCCACTTTTTCCAATTTTTTCCATAGGGAGTTCCCGTTGCAAAAGGAATTCCATCTCCTATTATAAAGAAAAGCAGCTTGTCTCTCAAGGAAGAGCTGCCTTAATTATGCATCAATAAGTTCTTGGCAAAGCCTTCATTGCAATACAACTATTTATTGCTTAGGCAGATTTTTCCAGCAATACTAGTAAAAACTTATTTATTTAAATGGTATTATATATTTTGGTGGATAAAGCGAAAAAGTATACATGCAATTATATATTTAATGCATAGGTGTCCCAATCTTCTCTTTCACCAATTCCATAAAGCGCACCACATAGGGAGGATATACTACTCTTTTATGAATAACCAAATCAATACTTAACTTTTCCCAGATATCTTTCAATGAAAATACCCTTAATTGAACATTTTTCCCAGCAAGACGGTTATTTTGATCTACGTATCCCAATAACATACGAGGACAAATAGCTGCACATTTTCCTGCTGAGCAAATATCAATTTGAGTTTCGCTATCACTGATATTATACTGTACGTTTAGCTGCACATGATGTGATGCTAAGTATTCCTGTATAACATGACTGACTTTCCCTGTCATGAAATTTGGCAACACAAAAGGAATTTTAATAAAATCTCTCAAGTCAGCAGTTCCTTTCATTGCATTCACCTGTTCAGGAGAAAAATATTGCTGCAATAGGTTCTCCGGCACCACCAGCATGATTTCATCATATGCAATTGTATGTATTTCCAAGTTATCATCAGGCGTTGTGTTAACTCCAATAAAAAGATCGATATTTCCCTGTCGCAATCGTTCTTCCAAAATTTGTGTATCTTCTTCATCAAAAGAAACGCGGACCAATGGAAATTCCCGCGAAAACTCTGGAAGAATCTGTGGTAATATAATGGGTGCCCTAGAGGTACTGATTCCTACTGTAAAATTTCCCATACTTCCCTTTGAATAAAAAGAAAGAGTTCTTTCCATATTTCTTTCCATAATTTTCATCTGTTGCAGGCTGCTGCGCATAATTTCACCTTCCGCAGTAAGATGAAAATCTGGTTTTCTTTGAAAAAGACTAATTTTATATTTTTCTTCCAGACGTCTGATATGATCACTGACCGCCTGCTGTGTTATAAAAAGCCGTCTGGCCGCCCTGGTAATACTCATTTCTTCACACACTGTCAAAAAAACTTCAAACCCTATTTTCATCAGATTTCTCCCATTCTTAACAGAATAATATGTCTTGTTTTCCATTATAGAAAAAAGCAGCTCATCTCACAAGGAAAAGCTGCTTTTTTCATACTTCTCATGAATAACTGTTAAATCTTAAATCCCATTAAACCCGGAAGCCAAGTAATAATACCTGGGATAAATGCAAATACAAACAGTAGCGCAATTTCGACCATTAAAAAGGGTAAGGATCCTCGAACAATCTGTTTAAAGTTAAGTCCTGAAATTGAAATGGCCGTAAACAGATTATATCCAAAAGGCGGAGTTACGAAGCCTACTACCAAACAAATACAGAACAGCATGCCAAGATGAAGTGGGCTGCATCCCAGTTTGATGCCAACAGGAATCATAATGGGTGCCAAGATAAGAGTTGCCGCAATGTTATCCATCAAGCAACCAACAATCAGCAGAATTACGACCAGTGCCAATAAGTAAATGGTACGGCTTCCCGCAACCATAGAAATAAAAGCTTGCGAAATTGTTATGCCAATTTGACTCTTGGATATAACCCAGGAAAACAAAGAAGCTGCTGCAATAATAAAATTCACCATTGTAGATGTCTTTAGAGAGGAAATGAGTATTTTGGGAAGATCTTTTACTTTTAATTCTCCCAAAGCAAATCCTAAAATCAACGCATAAACAATCCCAATTGCAGCTGATTCCGTCGGAGTGAAAATCCCACCATAAATACCTCCGAGAATTAAAACAGGTAATCCCAATGCACCTAAGGCTTTCCAGAACATCTTCAAACAGTAGGCCCCATCAAATTTTACAGTTCCGGCAAACTTCAATACCTCTGGATTCCGGTATGCAAAGATAACATTTACGATAGAAAGTGCTCCAGCAATCACTAAACCCGGTATAATCCCCGATACAAACATTGCAGGAATAGAAAGATTCATTGTTACACCGTATACAATCATGGGAATGGACGGAGGAATAATTGGGCCCAACGCTCCTGCAGAAGCGACCAATCCAGCACTTGTTTCTTTTGAATAACCAGCTTTCGTCATTGCCGGCAGCATGATCGATCCTATAGCTGCTACTGTAGCAGGCCCAGATCCAGTTAGAGCTGCAAAAATTGCACAGCTAAATACTGTAACCACACCCAAGCCTCCAGGTAGCCATCCCAACAGACTTTTTGCCCAATCCGTTAGCCGTCTGGAGATTCCGCCGAAGTCCATTAAATTTCCTACAAGAATAAACAATGGTACTGCAAGCAAAGTAAAAGAATTCATTCCATAGACCATACGCTGTGCCAAAACTGCTACATTCGTATCTGTGATTGCCAGATAGGCAACTCCGGAACTCATAATAGCGAAGGCAACAGGAACGCCTATCAGCATCAGTCCAAAAAGGACGATAAATACTATACTCATATTCAATCTCCCCCTTCTCTATTATTTCTCCCCATTCCAGACTATAATTATTTTCACCAAAGCCTGGATGATCAACAGAATCCCTCCAACAGCTACTGATGAGTTAATACACCACATGGGAACCGACATCGCTGTGCTCAAATTGGTTCGAGAAGCATAAGAAAGGTACGTGCCAGCATAGGTCATGAGTACCCCATCGATGAGGATTACTGCTTCAATGAACAAATCAGCACTCTTCCGCAATCCTCCATGCAGTAAATCTAAAATAGCCGTTACAGTTGCATGGCCTCCATTTCCAATAAGCAAGGAAGCTCCTATCATATGCATCCAAATAAAAGCATACCGTGCCAATTCTTCCGTCCAGGACAGAGAATGATTTAAGATAAATCTGCAGAACACCTGTAAGACACAGGCAAAGATAAGAACAACGAAACTAACGGCACCTACATGGCTTACAATTTTATTGATTCGATCTGATACTTTTACTAAATTTCCCATTGTGCTCTCCCCTTCCATAAAGCTTACAGAAGGCCTACTTCTTTTTCCAGCTTCTGTACCCATTTACTGCCAATATAAGATTCCATTTCTTTATAGCAGGACTTTGCAACCTGACGGAATCCTTCACTATCGACTTCTTTCTCCGGAATAATGGTCATTCCCTTACTGCTTAAGTCTTTTTCCATACGTGCAGCAGAGTCATCATTATTTTTTCGTGCTGCTTTTGCAGCTTCAACTGCGGCTTCTTTCACAATTTTTTGATCTTCCGGAGTCAAGCTATTATAAACTTTTGTCGAAATACATACCGGAAGCGGAGAATAAAACAAGTTCACATTATCAATATATTTGCAAATATCTGGAAATCCATTCGTATACAATACACTAAGAGGTGCATCACAGCCATCTACTGCTCCCTGCTGCAACGCTGTTAAAAGTTCCCCCCATGCCATGGGAGTTGCATTTACCCCTAAAGAATGATATGCAGACAAATAAGTTTTCGTTTCCATACAGCGAATTTTCAAGCCAACCAAATCTTCAGGGTTCCGAATCGCCTTATCTCTGGTGCATAACTGTCGAAATCCGCCTTCTGAATAAGCCAAAGCCGTAACTCCTGTTTCTTTCATGTTGTCCATAAGTTCCTGCCCGAATTTTCCATCTAAGATATCTCTTGCCTGCTTTACATCCTTAAAAATAAAAGGTAAGTCCAAGGCACCATTTGCACGAACATAGGAAGCAACGTAAGCATTCGTTAATACTGCAGCATCACAAGTCCCAATTTGCATACCTTCCCACATTTCTGGTTCACTTCCCAGCTGGCTACTCGGATATTCATTAACTTTAATCCGTCCATTTGTATGTTTTTCTACATAATTCTTAAAAGCCAGAGCTGTTACATGATATGGATCATCGGGGTTCGCTGCTGTGGTATATCCAATACCGATTGTTATCGTTCCATCTTTTTTCTTTTCAGATGAAAATAAACCACAGCCAGAAGCACTTACTACAAGTACTGCCATAAGCAGTCCCAAAAATATTTTTCTTGTTTTCATAATTTTATTTCCCCCTGACCTTTATGCAGATAAATGGATAATTTGTGCCGGAACTTTATGAGTCATAATGAGGATTTCCTTCTCTGTAAATTCTTGTTCAAGCATTGCCAGAATAAAGTTTCTGTATTCGTCTACTGGAGAAGGCCCAATTTTCTGTCCTCGATCTGTTGCCAAATATACATGTTCCACACCCGCCAATCGAATATTGGCAGCCATTTCCTCTGCTGTCACAGAACCCGTTACAAGATTTAGCCAATTTTTTTCGATAAATACACCTTGCTCCGCCAATTCCTTCTGTATCTCACCTGAAATCTTTGTTCTCTGAAATTCGGGATGGGTGAGAATCATAGGAACACCCCTAGCTCGCCCTTCTTTGCACAGCACAATAGATTCCTGTGGACTAATATGACCTGTTGCCAGGCATCCGCCCCTTTCTTTAATAATATCCATAATTTCATAAACTACATCTTTAATTTTGCCGTTCTCATTCAATATGCTGATTCCAGGTCTATTGAAAAAATCGCCATCCATATTTCCAAAATTCAGACTGTTTTTCGCATCTCTTGTAGGCATCCATATGATTTTTGCTCCAGCCCTTACAGCTTCATACACAGCATAAGGGTTCAATCCACCCACTGGCCAGTTCAAAACCAGACCACCAAATGCTTTACATTGACAATGGCTGTATTTATTGATCAGCGTTGCTCGTAACGCCGTCGGCTCATAATGGCTTTTTAAAAGGATTCCCGCCATACCAGATTGTTCACCATCTCGAATTACTTCTGCTCCGTCTAACTTTCTAGGGAACACCGATGGTAAAGAATGTACGTGCAAATCATAGGCGCCTCTCTGTAATTCTTTTGCTCTCTGAAGTAAACTTTTATTGTCCATACTTTATCTCCCACAATTTCTGACACATTTTCAATCGTCAAAGCTTATGGGGGACCGGTCCTTTTCGCTTTGTTCAAATATACTGTAGCATGGATTTAATACAAGGAAAAACAAGTAATTTCAGTATGTTTACAAGATTAAACTTGTTTTTGTATTCTTTTTTCATGTTTTTCATATTTTCTGATTCATCTGATATTCAATAGTGTTGCTTTCCCCTTTTAAATTTTGTACTAATACAAGAAAAAACTTGTACTTCATCCTATTATGTAAGCACGCTAAAATCAGTTTTATATGGAATCACACCTTTAGTTAACCTATTTTCTGTTCTTTGGCAAAAGGGAAAAAACTTTGTTGATACCCTAGCCTGATGCATTCTAGAAACATGCAAGCAATCAATAGTCCCTGCCAACTTTGATTGGCAGGGACTATTACGTTGGATTATCCACATGATAATCTTGTGATTACTAAATTTTGGTAGAATTTACTTAGATAGTCTACTTTATATCAAATTTTAACCTCATCCCAAAACAGCCACACCTAAAGGATAGCCCACCGCTACCGTTACTGCCACAGCTACGATCATCATGGCAATCCCCAGTTTCAGCACTTGGCCAGTAGTCGTTTTTTCAGATCCTATGGCCAGTGCCACCGCCGGATGTGCCGGGGGCGTTGCATAAGCGTAACTGGCAATCATCCCAATCAATGCACAGACAACAGCAGTATTTACTGCCCCATTGGTGGCATTGCACAAAGGAATGGCAATGGCAGTTACCACAGTAACCGTTACCATATTCGAAGATACATTGGTCTGGATGGACGCCCAGGCAATAAGAAAGAGTACCAGCGAAGCCGCAGAGGCTGATTGCAGCAGAGGTGCTATGGTCTGCGTAATCCATTCCGTGATCCCCACGGTCTTGTTTGTCATAGCTGCCCCCAGTGCCAGCGTTCCGGCTGCCATAATGATGCTGCTCCAATCAACACCTTTGCTGACGGCTTCTTTAAAGTCAAGCAGTGGTTTTCCTCCTAGCGTCAATAAGCACAGCAGGCTGGCTCCTACAAGAGGCGGGAAAGCGGTTCCCTGATTTTTAAAGAACTGATAAATGCCAGGACAAGAGGATTTCAAAAAGCCTGGAACGATCCACATAATAACCACCAATGCGCAAATGGAAAGAACGATTTTTTCATACTTTTCCATGGGAGGCACTGTCTTTTCCAAGGCATCGAAATCCAAATTGGCGATTTTTGACATATTAGGTTTTAGTACAAAACGGAATATCAGCATAAGAGCCCCAAAGCAAATCAGCCCTACCGGTACCGCAAACATCATGTAATCCCCATAGGCGATGGTTTTCCCAGTGGCTGCACTATAAAAGCCCAGTGCCATAATTGGGAATACATGGGCTATGGGAGTCATACCACAGGACATTTCTGCACAAATCAGCTGCCCCAAAACCATGCTGTTGGTCAGTGAATCTTTGTTCTGCAGTTGCAGTTCTTCGCAAATCGCATCCAATATGGGGAGATAAATAACAAACAGCACCACTGGAGACATGAACATCCCAATAATAAGAACCGAGGCACAGTAGGAAATCAGGAACCACCAGGACCCTTTCCTTGCTATCCGGCTGCAGATAAATCGAATGGCACACCGTTTTACAAAGGGTGTCTTCGACAACGCATAAGTACACATAAAAGTAAACAGCAAAAAAGAAAAAGTGGAATTTCCTACGGATACTGCCAGTAATTTATTTAAATTCAACCCGGGTACTGTAGCCAGCATGGCAATCCCCAATAAACTGGGCCAATGGATGGCTATGGTCAGCCACATAACCAATACACCAGCAAAAATCCCAAGTACCTGCATTCCCGCCGAGGTCAGACCGCCCATCGGTGGAAGCACTTTTCCCAAAAACATGCACAGCAGCCCTAAAATTACAGCCGTTTGCCGCTTCATCCTGCATACCCCCTTAAATCAAAGCTCCTTGGCGTACCAATTCTCTTTGCACGGTTTCAACGGCACCGTTTTCCCCTTGAGAAAGAGCCGCCGCAACTCCAGCTGCCTGGCCAGTGGCAAAACCGCATCCCATGACCCGTACGGAAGCAAAAGCGGTAGGGTCTGCACTGATCGTTCTGCCTGCACACCACAAATTCATCCACCCTTTTGCTTTGAGGCACCCCAAAGGAATCCCATAATAGTCATCATTATCTACGAAAATGTATTTTGCAATTTTATTGACATCCAGATGCATTTCGCAGGGCCAGCCACCTCGTGCCACTGAATCTTTGGGTTTCACTGCGTGCAGCACCTGTTCTCCAGTCAAAGTCTTTTCTCCCAGAACATGTCTGGTATCCCTTAACCCAAGTTGCACGCCAGTAGAAATCAGCCGGCACTTTTCCATACCCGGCATATATTTGTGGAACACTTCCAGATATTCCTGTGCCTGTCTCCGTGTATTTCTTTCGCAGGCAGTCAGGGTCTTTGCACTTAAATCTGGAACCCATACACTGGGTAAGATGGCACATACCGTATCATCATTGACCCGGAAAACAATCCCGGATTCTTTTGTCAGATTCTTGTATCCATCTCTTTTGGCCTTTGTAAGGACTTCTTCCAAAATCGCTGGTTTGAAACGTACATCGGGGGATACTCTATCCAGCATCAGGATCCGAGTCGAAGCCTGACCTTTTCCAGTTCCATCTCCATAGCGCAGCTTGGCTCCTGCAAGATAAGCCAGATTGGCATCACCGGTGGCATCCACAAAAGCATTCGCCGTAAATTCATAACGGTCCTGGTCATCTACACATACAACTTTTTGGATCTTCCCTGTTTGCCGGTCCGCCTCTGCCTGCACCATCCGGCAATGGAGCAGCACATCCACGGGATACCGGAAAAGCACTTCATCCAAGGCAAATTTCACAGCTTCCTGATCCAGGGCAACAATGGCATTTCCCACGGGAGAAAGTGTATAGCCATCATACTGTCCCAGGCGGTGCAGCTCCTCCAATACTTCCTGGCCTACTCCTTTGACAATCTGCTGCGCTTTATCCCCATGGGTAAAAAAGCCGCAATAGGACGAGACATTGGCTGTGGTTGCCTGCCCACCCAAGCAGCCATACCGTTCTATCAAAAGGCAGCTGGCACCAGTTTTAGCAGCTCCAATGGCAGCCGCCATTCCAGAAGCCCCACCTCCAACTACTATCACATCATATTTTTTTTGAATCATCAGCATCGCCCCTTTCGTCTCCTGTAATTATAATATTCTATTTATTTCTGGTAAAAATCATTGATTCTATAAAGTTCATAGGTTATAACTATCTTATCTCCATTTTCTAAAGGAGGCCATTCTATGATCAGTCATCTCCAAATGAAATATCTGCTGGCCGTAGCCCAGACCGGCAATATTACGAAAGCGGCTCAACAGCTCCATATCTCACAGCCTTCTTTAAGCAATCAGATCATCGCTTTAGAAAAACAGTTGGGCATCTCTTTATTGGAACGACGCCGAAAAAGGGTTTATTTAACAGACGCCGGCCAATATTTTGCTACCCAATCCCAAAAAATCCTCAACCAGGAGCAGAATCTGGAACATACAATGGAAGAATTTTCCCAGCTGAAAAAAGGTTCTCTGCGGTTGGGGCTGCTTCCTATCCTTTGTTCTTTATCTCTGCCAGAAGCTGTTGCCTCTTTTCAAAAAGAATATCCTCAAATCAGAATAAGTCTGATGGTAGATGGCAGCCTTCATTTACTGAAAAAACTGGCTGGTGATGACTTGGATGTTATTATTGCCATCCTGGAAAAAGATGATTTAAAAAAAGAAGTAACAGCCCTCCCCTTAAAGATGTCCACCATTTATGCTGCTGTCCATGAATCTCATCCACTGGCGGCCCAGCCCTGGATTGCGCCTCAACAGCTGATCCATGAATCCCTAATTATCAGCGGAGACAGCTTCGTGCTGCAGCATATTATCCTGAAAAGCATGACTGACAGTCAGATATTCCCGGAATACAGTCATAAATGCAATCAGATTGAAGCAAGCCTGGCTCTTGTGGATAAAAACATGGGCATCACTTTTTGCAGTCAGGAAGTAGCTTCTTATTACAACTTTCCTCATATCGTTCTACGGCCACTCAACCCTCCTATTACACGCACCATCTATATGGTCTATCGGAAACAGTTAAATTATTTCCCTCTTCTAAAGTCATTTGTAAACCATATAAAAGAGCAATATTCCTTATATTAGTGCCTGTTTTAAATCAACAAAAATTTAAGTCATTAATTAAAATTGGTCTAAGATGTTAGCTGCCCATCCTGTCATGGTGCTAATTCATAAAAAAGGAAAAAGCTGGTCAAAGCTCCTCTTGACCAGCTTTTTCCTTTTATTCTTTTTTCCCCCAGTATTCCTTGGCCTGGGCAATAAACAGCTTCTCTGCCTGATTCAGGAATGCTCCCTTGGGATAACAGACTGCCACATTCCACCGCAATAGCTTTTCGAAAGAATAATACCGGATACCTTTCTGAAATTCCCTGGTTGTGGATTCAGCCACAATGCCGCAACTGATCCCAGCCCGGACCATTTCCAGAATGGTAGCTGGATTGGCCGTGTCAAACAGGATCTGAGGTACCATCTGCCGGGCTCTGAAAAGTTTATCCAGCACAGGCCGCATGGTGGTCTGCTTTCTCAGCAGGATCATGGGACGCCCTTTCAACGCCTGAAGAGGAAGACGGGGCCGCTGTTCACCTTCTGTTTGCTCGGTACCTTCAAGTTTCCAACTTTCCGGAACAGCAATAAGGATTTCCTCTTCGTACAAATCCTCATACTCATTGTCATCCCGCTGACTTTCGAACAATGTCATGAACCCCAGGTCCAGTTCTCCTGCCGTAACCAGTTTCTGCATCTGAAACACGTTCAATTCATAGGGAACCACCACCAGGTTGGGATACTCCCGATGAAAAGCCGGATATACATGGATGAACATCTCTGGTCCTCGTACCGGGGTCATCCCTACACGGATAGTCCCCGTATACCCATGGGTCAGATCGCTGATCCGGCTGTAGGTGTTCTGCTTCACCCGGAGCATTTCCCGGGCTCCTTCCAGGTAGATCTCTCCTGCCCGTGTCGGACCCCAATTGGTTTTGCTGCGCTTAAAGAGAGGAGTTCCCAGTTCGTGCTCCAAGTGAAGCAATTGCTGATTTAGGGCTGACTGGGTCAGGAACAACTTTTCCGCCGCTTTGGTGATGCTCTTTTCTTCTGCGATTTTCAGGATATGTTCAATGAGTCTGGTGTCCATAAATGGTTTTCTCCCTTATTTCCTGGTTTTACAGACACATGGTCATATACAAAGGGATGAAGCCGATACCGTCTTTCATTTGCAGATCCCGGGTATAGAGTATGTATCTTTCTTCCATTTTCATCTGGTACTTTTTCATCAGATAATCAAAGGATTTATGGGTCTGGTAGCCTGATGATTTGACTTCCAGGGGACAGATTTTCTTATTCCGTACAATTAGAAAATCGATTTCATAAGAATTCTCCCGTTGGCTGCCTTCAGGACGGTAGCGGTATTCATGGAAATACAGTCCATGTCCGGCTGCCCGCAGCATCTGGGCCACCATGTTTTCCACAACCATCCCTTCATTGATGCCCAACCGGCCGGTAATCAGCGCCTTGTACAGGGCATTCCCCGTTTCTGCATCACTGCGCATGATCTGGGTCACTAGCAGCCCCGTATCTCCCATATACAGTTTAAAGTTGCTGCGGTCTGCAAACAGTTCCAGTGCAGGTTCCGGTTTGGTTACGTTGATGCATTCATTGCCGATCATGGAATCTGCTATAAAGGAAACGGCCTCTACATAGTTCCGATACCGTGCGTTCTTTTCCAACAGAGACAGTTTAAAGTGGGAATTCTTGTTCTCCAATTGCTCCGGGATTGTGCGGAACACCACAGAAGCCTTTTCATGATTCTGCTGATCATATTTTGCCAGATCTTCTTCATACAAGTCCAGGATATTGCGTTTGATAAAATCGATCTGGGCAAAATCCTTGCCTTCCACAAGTGCCTCCACCGCCTGGGGCATTCCGCCTACGGCCATGTAGGTACGAAATTTTTTCATAACGGCCCGATGGATTTTATCACCCAATGGTTTTCTTCTTGCAAATGCGTCCCTGATGGCCGGCGCTGTGATTTCATCCTGAATGGCCCACAGATATTCTTCAAAATCCATAGGAAACATTTTTATCCGATATTCTTCGGAAGGAATCAGGATATTTTGTACATTTTTGCGGATGGAAATCAGAGAGCCTGTTTCCAGGTAATCGTACCGGCCGTCCTTCACCAGATACTTGATGGCCTGTCTGGCTTCCGGAAAAAGCTGCACCTCGTCGAAAATAATGGCACAGCGTTTTCCCTTGAGCGATTTCCCTTTCAAAAGGAAAAGGGTACGAAAAAAAGCATCCAAGTCGTTCAGGTTTTCCCGGAAAATCTCTCTGATATCCTGATTTTCCAGGGCAAAATCCAAAATCAGATAATCATCATACTCGTTTTTGGCAAATTCCTCAATGATGGTGCTTTTTCCGATGCGGCGGGCCCCTTCCAGCAGTACCGCAGTAGAACCGGCTGCCATTTTTTTCCAATACAGCAGTTTTTCATAAACCTTTCTCCGAAACAGCACCCTATACCCTCCTTTTGCTATGGCTTACACAAAACAAGAAATGTTTATCCTCGTTTTTGCACGAAAACGATAAATCTTTTAGGTTATTATAGCACGAAAACAATAAATGTTTTAGGCCAATTTTGCACGAAAACGATAAATCTTTTTCCGATTTTCTCCGTATTTTTTAGTGACTTTGAATAAATAGATTACTACAGGGGCTGTACAACAGGCCGTCTGCGGGCGGCCGGGCCTGCCGCCCCTACGGACCCGGTACAATCGTATTGTCCATTGCAGTAGTGCCCTGCCGGGAGGCCGGGACGGGCTTGCCTGCAGCAAGCCCCTACGCCGTTGGGGTCAAAGGTCCGGGCGAAATCACAATAACAGCATTGTCGAAGACCCCGTTTCTCCGACCGTTGAAACCATGGTCCGACAGCAACGAGGTAGGGGCGTGCCGCAGGCCCGCCCTTCCCGGCCTGCGGTTTTATCCATTCAATAAAATTTGCCTGCAAATTTTATCATTCGGCCGTTGACCGCCTTCATTTCCCCATATGTTCCCGGATCAACTGGCTCTGCTGCTTTTCGGCGGCTTTTTTCCAGGTTTCCCGGTTTTTCTTGGTGGGAGCCGGTTCGGATTCCCCGAAAATGGCCCGTACCCAATGGCCGTCGGTGGGGTTGGGCATGAGGATGAATTTTTTCCCGAACAGGTCTTTGTCCTTTTCCATCAGGGCATTCCGCTGATCCACGTCCTTTACATAGTACACCCGCTGGAAATCATTCAGGCTGTCCCCCAGATACACGGCAATATTGTGGGTCTGGGCGATTTTTTTCTGTTTCTTTTCCTTGTTGGAGGTGTCGATGAGCACAGTGAGATGGTCCTTGTCGGCATAGGGGAAGGACAGGTCCTGGAGGTTCTTCAGGGCATAGCCGTAGGTGCCTTCTCCCTGGTCCCGGCTGGTGACGTAGAACACTTCCACTCCTTTGGATTTACAGTAGTTGAGGAAGTCCAGGGCTCCGGGAGCTGCGGTCAGTTTGTCCTGTTTGATATGCTCGTCCCACAGGGGATCATCGAAGGCGTCGTGTTTGGTGGCAATCAGGGAGCCCCAGTAGTCGGGATGGAGGATCAGGGTATCGTCCACATCGGTGACCACGCACAGGGGTTTGTCCCCGGGCTTCCGGGCAGCCAGGGCCTGGTCCACCCGTTCCTGGGCAATATTGAAAGCCTGGTGGTACAGGGCCCGGTATTCGGCAGCAGTCTGTTTCCAGGCCACAGCCACCGTTAAAATATTCCCTTTTTTCTCCCCGTTCCCGTATTTGTAAACAGGTTCCGCAGCCAGGCTCCGGGCCATGCAGGTCCCCAGCAGTCCGGCAGTCAGGATGGCAGTCATCAGTTTTTTCATGGCAGTTCCCTCCGTGTATATTTATGCTTTGATTTGCATATTATACGCCTTTTGACAGGATTATGCCATGAGATTTTGGAACAACGCAGGTTGTACGAGGGTTGTATTTAGGTTGGCTGTACCCCGTAGGGGATGACCCAGGGTTGCACTGCAATCCCGCCCGGTCATCCCGGACCTGCTGCACCGATTGTTGGGGCATTGGCGGGCGGCTCTGGCGACATTTTGCTTTGCAAAAGTCTTGAACCGCCCTTACGGCTGCCCCCTACAAGTCTGTGAAAATTTATTATTTGTAAGTTTTAATCTATTTATTTTGATTTTTCTGTATTATATGCTATACTAAAACGGCTACCACCCCCAGACAGGTAGAAGGAAGGGGGTGTGCTTCTTGAGTCTTCTGTCAACATTTTTGCTCTCTGGCGCGGCAAGCGTAGTCGCCTACTACCTTTGCAAATGGCTGGACGAGAAGCATCAGCGGTAGTCAGCCTGAGGTTTAAACCGCCTTCTCCAAAATGGTACAGAAAAACCCGGTGTTGCCGCACCGGGTTTTTCGCGTGCTTCAAGAGCACTGTCAACATTTTGCCTACTGCCAGTATATCATCTGACCTGGAGAATTGCAAGACAATGAAGTGAGCCATCTTGACCCAGGGCTGCCCCTGCAATCCCGCCCGGTCATCCCGTCTGCACGGACAACCGATGGAATGGGGGCCGGGATGGGCTCGCCACGGCAAGCCCCTACGCCGTTGGGGTCAAAGGTCCGGGCGAAATCACAATAACAGCATTGTCGAAGACCCCGTTTCTCCGACCGTTGAAACCATGGTCCGACAGCAACGAGGCAGGGGCGTGCCGCAGGCCCGCCCTTCCCGGCCGGCTGCAAAAAAACGCAGCCCGAAAGCTGCGTTCTCAATAAAAGGAACCCGCTGCCCGGGTTCCTTCCTTCCGCTAGTGACTAGTGACCAGAGACCAGTGACAGAACGGCTGCCTGCGGCAGCCGTTCTCTTTACAGGGTCACAAAATCCGCGCTCTGGATCCCGTCCAGGCCGGCGATCATCTGCAGGGTGGCTTTTTCCACCGGGCTGTCCACGGTCATGATCATCATGGCGTTGCCGGTTTTGGGCTTCCGGGCCACCTGCATGTTGGCAATGTTCACATGAGCCGCCCCCAGGAGGGTCCCCATCTGGCCGATCATCCCGGGCTTGTCGTCGTTCTTGGCCAGGATCATGTAGTGTTCCGGCACCAGGTCATAGTGGTAGCCCTGGACTTCCGTAATGTGGGGCGTTTCGTCCGGTGCCACCATGCCGGCGGCGGTGAATACCTTGTTCCCGCTGGAAATCTTCACGGATACCCGGTTCAGCCGGTCTTCCCCGTTCATCTTCCCTTCCACCACGGCCACCCCACGGGTTTCCGCAGCCAGTTCCGCATTGACCATGTTCACCCGTTCCTTCAGGATGGGATCGAACAGGCCCTTCAGGATGCTCCGGGTGATCAGGGTGGTTTCCAGGTTGGCGGCAGGGCCTTCATAAACCACTTCCACCTTATCCACCGGATCCTTTTCCAGCTGGTAGTACAGTTTGCCCAGGCATTCACCCAGCTGCAGGTATCCCAACATCCCTTCCAGTTCCTGAGGATGGAGGGCCGGCAGGTTTACCGCGTTGGGCACCATCTGACCATTGAGCACGTTCACCACTTCCTGGGCAATGGAAATGCCCACCTTGTCCTGGGCTTCCACGGTGTCCGCTCCCAGGTGGGGCGTCAGCACGCACTGGTCCAGACCGATCAGGGGAGAAATGGGTTTGGGTTCGTCCACCAGCACGTCCAGACCGATGCTGGCCACCTGGCCTTCCTGGATGGCTTCCGCCACTGCCTGTTCATTGTACAGGCCGCCCCGGGCGCAATTCACCAGACGGACGCCCTTCTTGCATTTCTTCAGTTCTTCCTTGCCGATCATGTTGATGGTTTCTTCCGTTTTGGGAGTATGGATGGTGATGATATCGGCCTTGGCCAGCAGATCATCCAGGGTTTCGCATTTTTCCACACCCAGCCGTTTGAACCGGGCATCCGGGATGTAGGGATCGTAGGCGATGACCTTCATTTCAAAAGCCTGCATCCGTTTGGTTACCAGGGTACCGATCCGGCCCAGGCCGATGATCCCCAGGGTCTTGTGGTACAGTTCCACTCCCTTCAGGTTCTTCCGGTCCCAGACCCGGCTTTCGATCATCTTCTGGGCCCGTACGGTGTTCCGGCAGGAGGCCAGCATCAGGCCGATGGTGTGTTCGGCAGCGGAAATCACGTTGGCTTCCGGAGTGTTCACTACAATGATTCCCCGTTTGGTGGCACCTTCGATATCGATGTTGTCCACCCCGTTGCCCGCACGGCCCACCACTTTCAGGTTCTTGGCCGCCTTGTAGAATTCTTCGTTGACTTTGGTGACGCTGCGGACGATGATGGCGTCATAGGCCCCTACGATCTTCAGCAGCTCTTCCCGGGGAATGTCGAACTTTACATCCACTTCCAGGTCCGGCTGGGCCTTCAGCATTTCCACGCCCTTGTCCGAAATCCGTTCCACCACGATGACTTTTTTCTTGTCCATGATTGTCTCTCCTTCGCCCCTCACGGGTACCTTGTATAAAATAAAAACTCCCGTGCCTGACCCCCTAAACGGGTATGTCAAGGACGGGAGAACCTCTCACGTGGTGCCACCTTATTTCGCTGCACTGCAGCCTCATTTCCAGGATAACGGCTTGGCCGGATGGGTTGCTGCCCCCATCGTCTCAGGAGTGGATTCCACAGGGTCTTCCGCTGCTTCCCACACCCAGCAGCTCTCTGGAAGAAAAGGCCTTGTGTACTTGGTTCCTTCATGGACAGTTTATTCAGTATATCTATTTAGGTACATCAAGCACTTGCTTACGATTTTACTCATTCTCTACTGTATTGTCAAGTGCTTTCGTAAATTTTTCTGCCCGGTCCAGGTGCTTTTTCAGAATCCGCGTACGGTCCCCCACGGACTCCATGGCGGACTGGGCTTCGGCCAGTTTCTTTTCCGCCCGTTCCACTGCCGTTTCGAAGGCACCCAGGTCGGTGTTGATCTGGGCCACCAGCCGCCACACCTGGCTGGTCTGTTTCTGGACCACCAGGGTACGGAAGCCCATCTGGAGGCTGTTCACCACAGCGGCCAGGGTGGTGGGCCCCACCAGGGTCACCCGGTATTTCCGCTGGAGTTCGCTGATGAGGCCCGGCCGGGACACGGCTTCTGCAAAAAGCCCTTCCAGAGGCAGGTACAGCAGGCCGAAATCCGTGGAATAGGGAGGGGCGATGTATTTGTCCCGGATGTCCCTGGCCTCGCTTTTCAGCCGGATTTCCAGCTGTTTCAGGGCCAGGGTTTCGGCGTCGGCGTCTCCGTCTTCCCGGGCCTGGACCAGCCGCTGGTAGTCTTCCAGAGGGAATTTAGCGTCAATGGGCAGCCATACAGGGGCATCCCCGGTGCGGCCGGGCAGCCGGATGGCAAATTCCACCCGTTCCTGGCTCCGGGGACGGATGGCCACGTTGGTGCCGTACTGTTCCGGAGCCAGCATGTCTCCCAGCAGGTTTCCCAGCTGCATTTCCCCCCAGATCCCCCGGTTCTTCACATTGGTCAGGACCTTCTTCAGATCCCCCACGCCCTGGGCCAGGGACTGCATGGACCCCAGGCCCCGGTTCACCATAGCCAGCCGGTCGCTGACCACGCTCATGGACAGGGTCACCTTCTGGTCCAGGCTGTCCCGGAGCCGGTCCGCCTCCTCCCGGGCCTGCTGGGCCCGGACTTCTTCCTGGGCCCCCAGGGATTTCTGGAGCTGGACCAGCAGCACGATCAAAACAAGGAGGGCGCACAGCACCGCCCCCAGCAAAATGGTTTCCATGACAGTTTCCGCCTTTCGTAAAATTCTTCTTCCATTATAGCAAAAAAGAAGGGCAGCAAACAGGTGTTTTTGCCTTTACCCCCTCCCTTTTCTGCGTTATAATTAAATTAATCACATAACTAATTATTTTAAGTAAAGAGGGGAGCAATCATGCACAGACGGAATTCGGAAGAAACCATGCAGCGGCTGATGGATGCCGGGGCGGAACTGTTCGACAAAAAGGGATACCACAATGTTTCCATCAAGGAGATCGGCCGGCTGGCCGGATGCAACAGTGCCCTGATTTCCTATCATTTCGGCAGCAAACAGGCCCTGTACCAGTCCATTATCGACAGCCAGCTGAAAGTGCTCCACCGGTTGGAAGAATCCATCGAAAAAGAGGCAAAACCGCCTCTCCAGCGGCTAAAGAAATACCTCCACGCCATTTTGCAAAGCCAATTGGATCCTCACCAGCACATGATCATCCTGTACCAGGAACTGCTCACCCCCTCCGGGCTCCTGAACGACGATTCCTGGCAGCGGCTCACCCGGCTGGGAGACTACATCCAGAGCCTGCTGGTAAAAGCGGTGGAGGCTGGCGAGCTCCGGACACCCCAGCAGGACCACGGCTATGGATATGTCACCTTCATCCTGACGGCCATTACGGAAATGCTGTTCCTGATCAAAGACCGGCCCCTGTCCCTGAACCCGGAAGGATGTCCGGCGGAACAGCTGCTGGATAAGCTGATCGGGTTCGTGCTGGAACCGTTGAAGCCGTGAAAAAGAGGCTGTGAAAAAATGCATCGTGCATTTCTTCACAGCCTCTTAGTCGGAAGTCAGGAGTCGGAAGCCTCCTGCCTGTTACTGCTTCGCGCTCAGTTGTTCCACCAGGGCCGTCAGCTTGTTCAGCCGGTCGTTCATGGCGTCCAGCTGGGCGTGGACTTTCTGGTTGTCCTGACGCAGGGTTTCGTTGTCGCTGCGCAGCTGCTGGACCGTCCGCATCAGAGCGATCCGGCTCTGGAACCGGTCCCGCCGCTGGGGATCCAGAGAGAAGGTCACCCCGGCATTCACCATGTTCTCCCCGCCCCCGAAGCTGCCGCCCACATTGAAGCGGACGCTTTCCGTAGGCTGGTAGAAAGCCCCGATGGCCGCCGCATTGGCGCTCCGGTAATGGCCGAAGCCGGCGGCGAAGTTCAGTTTGTCTTCCGGATCGAATTCCAGCGGATGGAGAGCCGCCAGAGCAGAGGCGCCGGCCCCCACCCGGTCCACCCGGCTGTCCAGACGGGTAATGGCATTGTTCACTCCATTGACCACACCCCCCAGCTGGCTTACGTTCACCGCATCGGTGGGTGCCGTGCCGGGAGCCACATCGTGGATCTGCTGGCCTCCCATGCTTACATTGCTGCTGCTGATTTCCACATTGTGGGTCCCCTCCCCATTGGCGGCAATCTTGATACCGCTGTTGGTGATGGTCGTACCGGCTTTGCCTTCACTGTTGTTGATGGTCAGGCCATCATTGTTCAAGGTGCTGTTGCCGGTGGTGACGCTGGTAAGGCCGGTCAGTTCCTTGGACAGTTTGATGTCCAGGCCGGTGCCGTCGGCGTTCTTCACCACACCGATGTTCTTGTCGGTGAGTTTGGCCGTATCTGCCCCGCCGGACAGTTTCATGGATTTGCCCAGTTTTCGGGAGATTGTTTCTCCGTCATCCCCGGTAAAGTCCCGGGTACCCAGGCTGTCCACAGCCCCCTGGGCCGCTTCACCGGCCAGTTTCTTCACATCGCCGATGTTGGCGGCGTTGGTGTTGTCGCTGTCATCGCCCTTGACGATGCCGCTGTTCACGTTGGTGATGTTCTTGCCGCCGGCATCAATGCCACTGTTGTTGATGGTCACGCCACCAGCAGAAATGGAGCCTTCAGAGCCCAAATCCACATTGTTGTTCAGCTTGATGTTGATGGACTTGCCATCTTCGGACACGGAAGTGGTGATGTTGCTGCTCCCTTTGACGGAAACCGTCTGGCCCAAATCCGCTTTAACCGATTTCCCATCATCTGCCGTCAGCCCGAAGCCGCCTCCGGAAGTGACTGTGGTAACGCTGCTCATGGCCTGTTTCAGCTGTTCTTCCGTAGCTGCCCGGCCTTTGGTGGCAAAATCAGCAGATGTAATGGTGGTATTGGTCAGCCCGGTGATGCTTTCGATGCCGGTAAGATTTTTGGCCAGTTTCAGCTGCAGGCCGTCGGAAGAAGCCACCACACCGATATTCTTCCCATCGGACAGACTGTTTACATCTGCACCGCCATAAATCTTCAGGGTGCCGTTCAGGGTCCGGCTCACATTGTCATCAGTATCCCCGGCGAAGATCAGCCCATCCTCCAGGGTAGCCACCTCATGAGCCTTGTTGCCCTGGTCGGTATAGGTAAGCCGAGTCTGGTCCTGCTGGGCCAGGTTCTTGGCAACGGTATGGACGGATACCGTAGCTTGGGTTCCAGCCGTCCCCGTCAGATCCAGATAGCCTGCGCCGTCAGCCTGGCGGAGAGCAACGGCCTTTTTGCCATTGTCGCTCAGGGTGATCCCGGTATCGCCGGTAATATTTACTTCTTTGGCAGACTTGCCTTTAAACTGCATGCTGCCGTCCGTGCCTTCGATGGTTTTACCATCCCCATGGACACCCACGTCCAGATGATCCTGGAGTTCTACGGAAACGTAATCATTTCCATCATGGTCTTTCTTCACCTTGGTCAGGATATTGGCCTTGCTCCGATCCCAGAAATCCCCGGAGCCATCGTTTTTCTCGTTGGTTACAGGGGCATCCCCAAAAATCCGGATGGCACTGCCCAGATTCTGTTCAATGGTGGCATCCACGGCTTCCCCTCTGCCACCGGCCGTAATGGCAAATGTCCCATTGCCCAGGACTTTGGTAATGGAATCATTGACCTTTTTCAGCTGGTCTTCCGTAGCCGCCCGGCCGGAAACATAATCCTTCCCATCCCAGTCTGTGTTCTCAAGCCCGGCAACAAAGTTTCCTGTTTCTGTAACCTTGCCGTCACTGACGACACTCTGATTCCCCATAACAACCGTGCCGGCCGTCACCGTATTAAGGCCGGTGATATCCTTGGCCAGCTGCAGGGAGAGGGTGGTATTGCCATCTTTATCCTGGCTGGCAACGACGCCGATGTTGTTGTTCTTCGTGGGGTCCGTGGTATTGTCCACCAGCTTGTCCTTCGCGACGCCGCCCTTGATGGTCACCTTCTTGTCCAGGGTGGTATTGAGGGCTTCCCCATTGTCCCCGGCCAGCTGCAGCCCGTCTTCCAGGGTAGCCACGGTGTGGTCATTTCCATTACCGCCCTTATAGGTAATCCGGGACATGGCCGTCTTCATGGCTTCTTTGTCCTGATTTCCCCGATAGGTGACACCGATGGATACCGGGCTCATCCCATTATCCTTGTTGGTCCCATTGAGGATCAGCTTCCCTGCTTCCCCTGTTCCCGTTCCGGTGGATGCTTTCCCCAACGTCAGGGTATGGGCATTGAGGTCACGATCCAGCTGGACCGTCAGCGTATTGGCATTCTTATCCGCCTTGACCTGCACATTGGCGCCGCCGTCGTAGTCACGGCCATCCGCGCCGGTTCCCTGGATGGTCAGGGTGTCGCCCAGATTTCTATGGACAGTGGTGGTAGCGTCATTGCCCTTGAAGTTCAGGCCCTTGTCCGTCAGTTCTGTTTTCACACCATTGCTGACGGTCTGCAAATCGCCGATAGTGGCCCCATTTTGCAGCATAGGGCTGCCTGCCGTAATGGTGGAGATATCCACCGGCTTATTCTGTGCCGTATCATAGAGTCCGCTCTTCACATTGGTGATCTGCTTGCCGCCATTGGACAGGCCGTCGGCGGTCAGTTTCACCTTGTCGGCTTCGCTTCCCTGGTTCGGCGTCACCACAATGCCCTTGCCATCCACTACGGCAGTGGCTCCGCTGGTGCCGTCCTTGAAGGTGGCACTGGTCATATCGGTCAGCGTCCTGCTCAGACCAATGGTGATGGCTTTGCCAGTGGTATCCGCTGTGGTGGTCAAATTGTCGTCTGCCGCCTTCAGCTGGATGGAACCGCCCAGATCCTGCTTCACCACATTGCCTGCATTGTCGCTGAGGCCGAAGCCACCGCCGGTTTCCTTCCCGTCCACAATGGACTTGGCCACCTGCTGGAGCTGGTCTTCCGTAGCCGCCCGACCGCTGACGATGCCATCTTTCGACCATTTGGTGTTGGTCAGGCCCGTAATGTAATCCCCAGCAGCATCATTGGGGCTGGTGCCATTGTTGGCGATGGTCTGAGAACCAATCTTGATACCACTGCCTGTAGTCCCTGTAGTGGGTGCAAAGCTGATGGTGCCCATATTGGTGAGGTCCTTATTCAGCTTGACTGCCAGGCCGTCGCCAGCATCGTTCTTCACCACGCCGATGTTGTTATCAGTCAGATTGCCGGCAGCACCGCCGGTGATATTTAGGGTGCTGTTGAGGGTTGTGCTGACGACTTTGGATGTATCATTTTTGGCATCATCACCGGCAAATTTCAGGCCATCTTCCAGGGTAGCAATGGTATGATAGGTGCCTTTGGCGGTATCCACATCATATTTCAGCCGAGGTGAGCTGTCTGCAGAATTCAGGAAACCGGCACCGCCATAATCCTGATAAAGAGCAGAATACCGGCCGCCATTGTTCCCCATATGGAGGGACCCGTCACTGCCATCCATTTCAATATAAGCTCCGCCGGTACCGGTCACTCTGACCGTACCGTTGACCGTACTGGACCCGGCCGTCAGGCTGTGAGCCGTCAGGTCATTGTCCAACTTCACTGTGATGGTGCCATTATCCATGGTAGTGGTGATATTGTCCGTATTGTATGTATGGCCGTTCTGAGCAGCACCACCCTTGATACTGACTTTGCCGCCCAGCTGAGCCTTGTAGGCAGCACTTCCGCCCTCCTTCTCTGCCTCATTGGCTTCAAAATTCAAGCCCTGCTGCAGAGCCGCATTGCTGGCAATACCAGAAATCACCACATCCGTAGGAGTGCTTCCCGCTGCGTTATTTTTCACCTTCAGCGTTACCTTGCCGTCGCTGCCTACCGTGTATTCACCACTGTCGGCAGCCACCAGATGGCTGTCCTGATTCAGCTTCAGCACATTGGTCATATCAATGCCCGGAATGGCATCACCGCCATTTTTCGTCAGATTCAGGGTCTTACCATCCGTGCTGACACTGCCGCCGGTGACATAGTAATCGTGGAGCCCGGTGAGTTGCCCAGTGGTCTTGTCATTCTTCCTGACTAAAGTCCCTGTGCCTTCCCCATTATTGCCATAAGAAACGGAGCCACTTTCTACATAAATATCCGAAGCACTGGCTTCCCCTTTGATGGTTTTCGCTACTTCATTCAGCTGATCTTCCGTAGCTGCCCGGCCGGACATAAAATGGTCCGTCACCCATGCTGTATTTTTGAGTCCTGTAATACTGGTAATGTTTGACGTGGCACTGCCGTTGGCACCGCCGCCGGGCTGGCTGCCGATGTAAATACCATCGGTTCCATCCGTACTTCCCACACGGACCGTGGTGAAGTTTACATTGGGTTGGGTAGCAATGGTAATGGTTTTGCTGCTGTCAGTTGGTGTAAGAGCAATATTATCTCCCGCTGTAAAAGTAAGGGTCTTATTGGCAGGAGTAACCGCCAGGATCTGGTCTCCCACTTTGGCATTCCAGCCAGTATTCACTGTATCAGACACACTCTTCAGCTGATCTTCGGTGGCCGCACGACCACTCACAGCTGTACCATCCCAAGTTTTGTTGGTCAGGCCGGTCAGATATGTATCCGAGCCAGACTTGCCAAGGGTGGCTCCGCCAATGGTGGCCGTTCCTGTATTTCCATTCAGGGTGACTTTATCCCCTACAGAAACAGTGCCAGCCGTGCCATCAAGAGCGATTTTCTTGTCGGCATCGCTGCCCAGAGTCACGGTGTCATTCAGGGAAACCTTGTAGTCCACTGTTCCGTCTGTGGTATTAGGAGTTCTTTCGACTTTCGTATTCGCCCCATCTCCGCTGACGGTTACGGTCTTGGCGGCGATATTCTTCACATCGCCGATATTGGCGGCATTGGTTTCTGTTTCATAAACAGGGTTGCCGGATTCATCATCCCTAGACTTGCCACTGGCTACATCGGAAATCTGCTTACTGCCGCCGCTGATGCCGCTGAGGGTGACACTGGGACCATTGTTGATGGTCAGGCCGTTGCTGCCCAGAGTAGAAGAACCAGTGGTCATATTGCCACTATTTCCATCCACCGTAATGGTTTTATCTCCTGTTCCCACAGTCACCTTGTCCGCCGTAAGCTGGGTGTCCATCTTCACGGTGATGATGCCGTTATCGTCGATTTCCGTGGTCAGGTTGTCCGTCTTGTAGGTGTGCCCATCCTGAGCATCGTTGGCGCGGACGGCCACCGTATCGCCCAGGTTCTTTTTGACCGTCTTATAGGTGCCATCTACCTTGTTGCTGGCCGAGAAATTCAGGCCTTGGGCGATGGCTTCCGTATTGGTGGTAATCTGGGTCTTGTTGCTGTCCACCACATCGGACACGCTCTTCAACTGATCTTCCGTAGCCGCACGGCCGGTGACAGGCTGGGTCTGCCCTACGGTCCAGGTGGTATTGTCCAATCCGGTAAGATAGTCACCGCTTTGGGCAGGATTATTCCCGTCGGTCTGGGTGCCCAATTTAGCGCCCCCAGCGGTCACTGTATCCAGCCCGGTGATATCCCTGGCCAGTTTCAGGGACAGGGTGGAACCATTGGCGGTAACGCCGATATTATTGCCCGTTGCCAGGTCAGTTGCACCGCCCTTTACGTCAAGCGTCTTGTCCAGTGCAACGCTGCCCGTTCCCGTATCTCCAGCCAGTTTCAGACCATCCCCGAGAGTAGCCACCGTATGGGCCGCGCCATCCCCATCGGTGTAGCTGAGGCGGCCCGTGCCAGTGGTACCGGAAAGTTCCGGTGTATCAACATAACCGGCAGTGATGGTGGTGGCCTTGTTGGTACTGCTGCTGTCCGCTCCTACGATCTTGAGGGAGCCGGCCTGGCCTCCGTCAGCGGAAGTCCTTTCCGTACCGGCAGTGACGGAATCAAACACTGGATTCTTGTCCAGAGAAATGGAAAGCCGGTTGTTGGCCGTATCCGTCAGCACCTTGATGTTCTGGGTGGAGTATTCCGTATCTTCCTTCCGGCCGCTGCCCTGGATCTGGAGAGTCCCCCCCTGGTCTACATGGACAGAAGTGTCAGTATCATTGCCCTGGAAGTTCATGCCCTTGGTTTCCACAGCCTTCAGCTGGGCCACGTTCACCGCATCGGAATCCGCAGACCCGGCAGCCAAATTGGTGATCTGGCGGCTGATGGTCTTACCTTCTACATCTGTCCCCCCCAGGGAAACACCCCCGGAAGTGGACACCCAAGTGGCTGCCTTAGCTGCATTGGCAGGATCCGTCATATCCGGAGCCAAATAGCCGGTAGATCCTTTTTCCCGATTGGCAACAGAGTGTGCGCCTAAAGCTACGCCACCATCTGCCGTGGCATTAGCACTGGTACCAAAAGCGGAAGATTCGACAGCATTTGCCCCAGCCGAATAGCCGTAAGCAGCAGAACCGGTTTCCACCGCTTCTGCACCATAACCCACGGCCACAGCGGCTCCATGTTCGGTGGACTCTGCATCATCATTTTTCGTACCGGCCTGGGCTCCAAGGCCCATGGCAACCGAAAAATTTCCGCTGGCGTTGGTACTGTTGCCCACAGCCACCGACTGGGTACCAGCAGCCTCATTGCCATAGCCGATGGCCAAGGAATTGATACCTGAAGCAGCGCTGTTCACACCCATGGACAAAGACAAATCGCCGGATGCTGTAGTTCCCACGCCAAAGGCCATGGAAGCCGAGCCACTGGCTCCATCATTGTAGTAATTGGCCAAGCTGTTTTCTGCAACCGGCGTTATCGAATTGCCATCATCATCTTTATAGGCCGTCTTGATGCTCAGGAAGTGGCGGCCCGCCTGTTCCAGCTGGTCTTCCGTGGCAGCCCGGCCGGTCACATAATTTCCCGGCGTCCAGGTACGGTTGGAAAGGCCCGTCACAAAGTTCCCCGATGCACTTGCCCGGACAGATTCCAGCTTGAGGGTGGCCCCATCGTCATTGAGACTGCCCGGCTTCATATAATCATAGGTAAAGGACTGATTGCCGATCTGGATTGCTCCCACCTTGGCAAGGCCTTGGGTCCCGTCTAGGGAAATAAAATTCCCCGTGTCCGTGCTGAGGCCGGCGGAAATGGTGCCAGCCGTGCCGTCCAGCACCACCTGCTTGGCACCGGTGGTGTCGGTGCTGTCCTTCAACGTGACCTTGGGCTTCAGGCTGATGGTGGTGGTCTGTACGCCGTCCTGGTCCGTGGTTTCTTCCGCATGGACGTTGGTTTCATCACCCTTGACCTTGATCTGGTTTTTAGCCGTTGCCACCGCTTCCGCTTTGGCCTTGGTCAACTGTTCCATGACCACCACGTCATGGTCATCGATGCCGTCGGCTACGTTGACCAGGCGGTTGTAGGCGTCAGAATCATAGGTGTTTTCCGTAACGGTATGATTCTGATACTGTACCGTATAATATACATCACCTTTTTTATGGCCAAAGGATACAATACGACCTTCTGTATCGGCTGCACGAGAAGAATCAATGACAGAAGCCGTGGCTTCATAGCCGATGGCCACCCCATTGGCCACAGTCACCGTGGCCTGGTTGCCGGCCGCCACAGCGCTGGCAGCCCCTGCACTGGTGCTGCCGCCAGCGATGCCTACGGAATAGTTTCCCTGGATAGTGGAAGAATAGCCGCCTATGGCTACGGAGCCTACCCCATAAATAGGAAATGGATTGGAGGCGTCGGCCGCATATTCATTTCTGTTGGCATCCAGAAGAGGATCCCCGTTTTTATCTACAGCCACTTTACCTGTAATATTGCCGGTACCCCCAATAACCACAGAATCTGCGCCAAAGGCTTTGTTGCCGCTGCCCCCACTGACCGTGGCAAATTGGCCCCCTGCCTGATTCTGAGTACCGCCGGTAACGCTGGAATGTTTCCCGGTGGCTTTATTCTGCATGCCACCGCTAATGCTGGAGGATTCGCCTACAGCTTCATTATCACCACCGCCGCTAACGCTGGAATTTTTCCCTTCGGCCTTGTTTTTTTCACCACCGCTGACTGTGGCATTTTCTCCTGTTGCCTGGTTGGTTGAAGCACCCCCAGTGACTTTCCCTGTTGCCGCAAACGCTTCTGAACAGGGGCTCCCCATAAAGAGCACCGCTCCCAGGCCCAGCACGGCTACCGTCTTTCCTGCCGTGGACAGACAGGTGCTTTTTTCCTTTCCAGCCCGTTTAGCCAGCTCAGACACCACCACATAGCAGTGCCGGACCCGGCTCCAGATGACTTTGTAGATTTTGTTCATGACCATATCCTCCCTGAAAGATTCCTCTTTCTGCCGTAAAAAGTCTACTCTTTTGCTGTACTTTTAAATTATAGAAAACATAACATCGTTCTATACATATTATATTTCCATTATATGTGGCTGTAAGATGCTTGTCAATATTGGTTATTTATTCGTTTTTTCTTTGTATTTGGTATCATTTTACATGAGGTTGGAGGGGGACAGGGGGGATAAGTGGCTAAGTGGTTAGGTGGTTAGGTGGTTAGGTGCCTTGGGGTTCATCGTTGGTGGTTGTGGAAACCGGCTCCGCCGGATTGAAAGGGAAACGCAGCCGACGCTGCTAACCCACCACCCTTGCGCAAGCGCAACGGTCCCCCGCCCTTGAAAAGGGCGGATATACGCTGGGGCTGACGCCCTCGCTTCTGGCCCCAGGGCGAAGCCTGCGTGCCATTTATCCGTCCCTTTGCAAGGGCGGGAGGGACAGGGCTTCCAGCACGTAGATGCTTCCGATCAATTTATCCGCCCTTTGCAAGGGCGGGGGACCAGCCGCCAGGCTGGTGGTGGGTTAGCAGCCTATGGCTGCGTTTCCCTTCAACAGCATCTGCCTCCGGCAGATGGGTTCCTTTCCCATAGGATGCCAAACCCTGAAACAATTAAAAAGGGGGTGTGAAAAAATTCACACCCCCGGTTACTGTTCTCTTGTTACTTGTCACTGGTCGAGTGACAAAAATCCGGCTGCTCCAGTTTTTTCTGGCGGCAGCCGGATTTTTTTCAAATATTGAAATCCTGCTTGATTTCCTCAAACATGTCTTCCGGTCTCTTGGTGGCCGTTCCCTGGGCCGGAGTAGGATCCACCGGTACCTGGTGGATGGCTGCCCGGCGGCAGTCGGCGGACACTTCAAAGGGAATCCGGTTTTCCCGGACCGTTCTTCTGGCAAAAATGGTGAAAGCAGTGGTCATGTTCATGCCCACGTTGCTGCAAAATTCCTCAAACTCTTTTTTCAGATCCGCATCCATACGGATATTTACATTAACGGATGCCATAATCCATCAACCCCTCTGTACTTGATGTTTTGCATTATACAGCCGTTGCAATGGAATGTCAACAAGGAAGTGTTGCCGGATGCAGCACTTCCTGTCACTAGCCGGCAGTCACTAGTCTCCAGCCGAAGGAAGGAGGAGACAGGCCCGCGAGATGGGTCAGATGCGCGAAAAGAGATGGGCACCCGTTTCCCGCCAGGCGCGGAAGATGTACCCAGATACGCGAAAGCGGGAGTTTTGGAGCTGGGCATAGTACTAAGTGGTACATGCCCAGCTCCAAAACTCCCGCTGACAAAGTAGATGGGTGCATATTCCGCGCCTGGGTTATGCGGTAGCCCTAAAACGCCGCCACCGTCCCATCCGTCCTCCCCTCCGTGGCCCCCACCAGGGTGCCGTCTTCCCGGCGCCAGATGATCTGGCCCCGGCCGAAGGTGGAGCGGTCCTGTTTCACGACGATTTCGTGGCCCCGGGCCCGGAGGCCTTCTATAATGGCCGGATCCACCTGAGCTTCCACTTCCACTTTTTTCCCTTCGATCCACTGCCACCGGGGTGCATCCAGGGCGGCCTGGGGATTCATATGGAAATCCAGGGTGTTCAGGATGACCTGGAGATGGCCCTGGGGCTGCATGAAGCCTCCCATGACCCCGAAGGGCCCCACGGCCTTTCCGTCTTTGGTAAGAAAGCCGGGGATGATGGTGTGGTAGGGTTTCTTCCCAGGGGCCAGGCAGTTGTCCATGGCCGGATCCAGACTGAAATTGTTTCCCCGGTCGTT
This sequence comes from Acidaminococcus sp. HCP3S3_H5, assembly GCF_052122235.1. Taxonomy (NCBI): domain Bacteria; kingdom Bacillati; phylum Bacillota; class Negativicutes; order Acidaminococcales; family Acidaminococcaceae; genus Acidaminococcus; species Acidaminococcus sp. HCP3S3_H5. Next base: position 87,795 of record NZ_JBQKCS010000005.1, on the reverse strand, counting down.
GAGGGCGATGCCGGTGCCGGGGATCACCATGCCGGAGCCGAAGCCCCGGAAGTTGCTCTGGATGAAGGATACCATGTTCCCTTCTCCATCAGCAGTGCACAGGTACACGGTGCCTCCGCTGAAGGGTTTCCCCCACCGGGGTTCCAGGGCCCGGTCCCCGATCAGGCTCCGGCGCTGGTCCGCATAGTCCTGGCTCAGCAGGTCTTCCACCCGGGCGTGCATGAACCGGGGGTCCGCCACATAGTGCCGGGCATCGGAAAAGGCCAGTTTCATGGCTTCGATCTGTTTGTGGTAGCTGTCCAGGGTTTCCCGGCTATCCAGATGGAAGCCCTTCATGATGTTCAGGGCCATCAGGGCGGTGATCCCGTGGCCGTTGGGAGGAATCTCCCACACATCATAGCCCCGGTAGTCGGTGCGGATGGGATCCACCCACTGGGCCCGGTAGCCGGCCAGGTCTTCTTTCCGGAGATAGCCTCCGGTGGCCCGGCTGAACTGGTCGATTTTGTCTGCCAGTTCACCCCGGTAGAAGGCTTCGCCGCCGGTTTGGGCCAGCCGTTCCAGAGTCCGGGCATGGTCCGGGAAGGCAACGGTTTCCCCTACTTCCGGAGCGGATCCTGTGGGCAGGAAGGTGGAGAAAAAGCCGGCAAAAGCCGGGTCGTCCCTAAAGGGAGCGAAGGTGGTTTCGGCGGCTTTCCACAGTTTTCCCGCAATGGGGGAAACCGGGAACCCGTCCCGGGCGTATTCAATAGCTGGTTCAAAGAGTTTGGCAAAAGGCAGCCGGCCGAACCGCCGGTGGAGTTCTGCCCAGGCAGACACAGCCCCGGGTACGGTAACCGGGATCCAGCCCCGCTGGGGCATTTCCGTATACCCGGCGGCCAGGACCTTTTCCCGGGTCAGGCGCGCCGGGGCCGGGCCGCTGCCGTTGAGACCGTAAAGACGGTCTTTGATCCACACCAGGGCAAAGGCATCGCTGCCCAGGCCGTTGCAGTCAGGTTCCACCACCGTAAGGCAGATGGCAGTGGCCAGGGCAGCGTCCACCGCGTTGCCCCCCTGGAGCAGCATCCGGAGCCCCGCCTGGGCCGCCAGAGGCTGGCCGGTACAAACCATCCCCCGCCGGGCCAGGATCACCCGGCGGCGGGAAGGATAAGGATAGGAAGAAAGATTGTAATCCATGGGAATACCTCCTTGTAAAGAAGACAGTGTACACCAGTCCGTAGGGGCCGCACGTCGGGCGGCCTGCTGTGGGTTCATCGTTTGTCGTTCGTCGTTAAGGAAGAAAACCGCACCGCGGTTTTCTGGAAAGTGAAACGCAGCCAAAGGCTGCTAACCCACCACCATCCTTACGGATGGTCCCCCGCCCTTGAAAAGGGCGGATATAAAAAGGGAGAGGGGGCCAGGCGTACGAGTTGGATCCAGATGCGCGAAAGCGGGGATTTTCGAGGGCGGCACAGTACTCGCCTCCGATTCCCGCCCTGGGCGTCAGAGTGGGTCAGATGCGCGAAAGCGCGGGATTTGATTCGTGGCATATGCCCCGACTTCTTCCAGGCGCACGAGATGGGTCCAGATGCGCGAAAGCGGAGATTTTCGAGGGCGGCATAGTACTAAAGGGTACATGCCGCTTTCGAAAATCCCCGCTGACAAAGCAGATGGGCCCATATCGTGCGCCTGGGTTATGCGTTAGCTCAGCCCAGCAAAAATCCCATATACATCGGCATCTCCACCACCTGCCCTTTCCGGGACACGTTGTCGGTGGTCAACTGGATGGCCTGTTCCACCTGGTATTTTTCCGGCTGCTGGAGGAGGGTCTTGAGGCTTTTGGTGTTGCCGGTGGAGGGAGTGGCCTTCACCAGGGTGCTCTTGCCCTGGCAGCGGATGACGAAATCCACTTCCAGGCCGGAGTTCTTGTGGTAGTAGTAGAGTTTCCGGCCGCCCTTGCTGAGGAGATCGGCAGCCAGGCTTTCGTAGACAGCGCCCTGGCAGCCGGAAAGATCTCCCTGGAGGAGCTTCAGCCGGTCATCCCCGGTGAGCATGGCGGCATAGAGGCCCACGTCCTTCATATAGACCTTGAAAATGGAATCGATGGCATGGCGTTCCAGGGGCAGCCCCGGTTCCGTCAGGTTGTAGCACCGGCTGACGATGCCCGCCTCTTCCAGCCAGGAGAGAGCCCCTTCGAACTGGGAGGCCTTGGAGCCTTTTTTCAGCTGGGCATACTGGTATTTTTTGTTTTCCTTGTTCAGCTGGAGGGGCACCGCGTCCAGTACGGTCTTCAGCTTGGCCCGGGCCCGTTTGTTCACGTCCACGAACAGGTTCTCCTCATAATCCCGGAGGATGGCCTGCTGCTGTTCCAGCACCGCATTCATGTCATGGGTCTGGACATAGGTTTCCACTACGGCAGGGTAGCCGCCTACCAGGGCATACTGGCGGAGCAGTTCGTTGAGCCGCAGGTGGAGGGCTTCCGGCACGGGGGTTTCCTTGTCCAGGCTCTGGTGGAGCATGTCCAGCACCGGAGTGGTGATCCCGTTGGCCCAGAGGAATTCCTCAAAATCCAGGGGCACCATGTTCACCACGGTTTCGCAGCCCACCGCAATGGGAGCGGGCTCTTTGCCGTAGCCTTTCACCCCCAGCAGGGATCCGGCAGCGATCACGTCATACCGGCCGTCTATTTTAAAGGCCTTCAGGGCGGTACGGGCTTCGGGACATTCCTGGATCTCGTCCAGCACCAGGACGGTTTTATAGGGTTCAAACACCGCTTCGGGACCGGCCAGGGCGGTGATCAGCATCACCAGGTAGTTCACATCCATGGAGTCCCGGAAAATAGCCGCATAGTCGGGCTTTTCCTGGAAGTTCAGATACACCACATGGTCGTATTCCTTTTTGGCGAAATCCAGGATGGAAGTGGTTTTCCCACAGTGGCGGCATCCCTTGACCACCAGGGGATTGTGCTGCGGAACCTGTTTCCAGGTCTGCAGGAATTTTTCGATCTTGCGCTGAAGCATAAGGATTCCTCTTTCTTTCCCTCAAATACAGAATGGCAATAGAAGCTCCTTACACTTTACAGGAAACGGGTCCATTTTTCAAGGAACTTTTCGGATTTTTTCCGTTTTATTTTCCAGCAGCCTTCCGGAAGACTTTTTCCACCAGTTTCAGGGTCACCTGGCAGGATTTTTCCAGAGAAGGCAGGGGCAGGAATTCGTACCGGGAGTGGAAATTCAGGGCCCCGGTGAAATAATTGGGGGTGAAGATCCCCCGGGTGGACAAATAGGAGCCGTCGGTGCCCCCCCGCATGGCAATGGTTTTGGGAGTAATGGCCAGTTCGTCCAGGGCTTCGTAGAGGAAGTCCACTGCCTGCCGGTTGTCCGGAGTCATGGCGTCAGCAATGTTCCCGTAGATGTCTTCCAGGGTGCAGCGGACCTGGGCCCGGGGTTCCTGTTGCTTCAGCCGTTCCACATTGGCCAGGATGGTCTGTTTCCGGGCCTCGTAACGGGCTTTGTCATGGTCCCGGATGGCCAGCTGGACCGTGGCGTGGGTGGCGTTGGACTGGATGCTCTTGATCCAGATGTAGCCTTCCTTCCCTTCGGTGCATTCCGGAGTTTCCTTCCGGTCGAAGAAGTTGGCGAAATCCACCGCCAGCAGGGTGGGATTCACCAGGTTCCCCTTGGCGTTCATGGGATGGGCGCTGACCCCCTGGATGTCCACCTGGGCGGAACCGGCATTGAAGGTTTCGTACACCACTTCTCCCAGGGCGCAGCAGTCGATGGTGTAGGCAAAATCCACCGGGAACCGGCTGATGTCCAGGGCTTTGGACCCTTTCAGCCCCACTTCCTCGTCCGGGACGAAGGCCACGTAAATGGCCCCGTGGTGGATTTCCGGATGGTCCGTAAAATACTGGAGCATGGTCATTACATTGGCCACCGCGGCCTTGTTGTCCGCCCCCAGGACGCTGGTGCCGTCGGTGAACACAATGTCCTGTCCCACATAATCCGCCAGCTCCGGGTGTTCGGCGGCCTTCATGAGGATGCCTTTTTCAGCGTTGAGGACCAGGTCTCCCCCAGGGTAGTTCCGGACCACCTGGGGATGGACCTCCGGGCTCAGGTTCACATCCACCGTATCCAGATGGCAGCAGAAGCCGATTTTAGGCACAGAACCGGTGAAGCCTTCCGGCAGGTTGGCCGGCAGGTATCCGGTAAGGACGCACCGGTCGCTGAGATGCAGGTCCTCCAGATCCATGATTTCCAGTTCCGCTTCCAGCTGCCGGGCCATATGCCACTGGTCCTGGGTGCTGGGGACGGAGGAAATTCCGGCCCGGCTCTGGGAAGGGATGTTCACATACCGGAGAAAACGGTCAAGCAGTTGTTGGGTCAGTTGAGACATGGGCAATTCCTCCTTGGGTGTTTTGGAGATATTATAGCATAGGATGCGGCTGCCTGGGCAGCCGCATCAGTCTCTGGCCTCTAGTCACTGGTCTCCAGCCAAAGGAGGAAAACCGCACCGCGGTTTTCTAAAAAGAGAAACGCAGCCTATGGCTGCTAACCCACCACCATCCTTGCGGATGGTCCCCCGCCCTTGAAAAGGGCGGATAAAAAAAGAGGGAGGCCAGGCGCGGAAGATGTGCCCAGATGCGCGAAAGCAGCGGATTTTGGCTGAGGCATAGTACTCATCCCCGACCTCTTCCCTGGGCGTCAGAGTGGGTCAGATACGCGAAAGCGTGGGATTTGGTTCGTGGCATAACCTTCGGTTTCCCGCCAGGCGCGGAAGATGTGCCCAGATACGCGAAAGCAGCGGATTTTGGCTGAGGCATAGTACAAGGACGTACATGCTCCAGTCAAAATCCGCTGCTGACAAAGTAGATGGGTGCATATTCCGCCCCTGGGTTATGCGTCAGCCGTTACCAAGTGGTATATGCCCGGCTTCCAAATCCCTCCTGACAAAGCAGATGGGCCCATATCGTGCGCCTGGGTTATGCGTCAGCCGTTACCAAGGCCAGCCCTATCCTCCCCCTCTCCTCCTCTACGCTGATCACCTTCACCTGGACCGTTTCTCCTACACTGACCACATCCAGAGGGTGTTTGATCTTTTTCTGGCTCAGGTGGGAAATGTGGATCAGGCCGGCGGTTTTTATGCCGATGTCCACGAAGGCGCCAAAGTCGGTGACGTTCCGGATGGTGCCCCGGAGGATGGTGCCCACTTTGATGTCGGAAAGCTTCACGATGTTCTGCCGGGTAAGAGGTGCGGGCAGGTCCGCCCGGGGATCCCGGCCGGGAGCCACCAGGGCATCCAGGATGTCATGGACCGTGGGTTCCCCGGCTTCCAGTTCCCGGGCCAGCCGGGCTTCATCCACCTGTTTCCGCCGGGTGGCCAGCCGGGCCAGTTTTTCCCTGTCCTTCAGGTCTTCCAGGCCGAAGCCCAGTTTTTCCAGGATTTTCTTGGCCAGATCATAGGATTCCGGATGGACCGGGGTATCGTCCAGAGGAGATTTCCCGTTGTGGATCCGAAGGAACCCGGCACACTGGGTAAAGGCTGCAGGCCCCAGCCGGGGCACCTTCAGCAGCTGCCGCCGTCCGGTGAACCGGCCGTTGGCGTTCCGCCAGGCCACTATGTTCCCGGCGGTGGCGGCGGTGATCCCGGCCACATGGCGGAGCAGGGCGGGGGACGCAGTGTTCAGGTCCACTCCCACATGGTTCACCACCCGTTCCACCACCCCGTCCAGGGTACCGGTGAGCGCCTTCTGGTCCACATCATGCTGGTACTGGCCCACCCCTATGGCCTGGGGATCGATCTTCACCAGTTCCGCCAGAGGGTCCTGGACCCGCCGGGCCAGGGATACGGCGCCCCGGATGGTCACATCGTATTCCGGCAGCTCTTCCTGGGCCAGTTTGGAAGCGGAATAGACAGAAGCTCCCGCTTCATTGGTAATGAGATAATGGACGTCCAGATGGTGGGCCTGGATCAGGCTGGCGGCAAACTGTTCTGTTTCATAGGAGGCGGTGCCGTTGCCAATGGACAGGAGGGTCACATGGTGCTTCCGGATCATGGAAAGGAGCAGGGCTTCCGCTTCCTTCTTCCGGGCTTCGTTCTGGGTCACCTGGATCACCCCATGGTCCACCACCTGGCCGGTGGGATCCACCACCGCCACTTTGCAGCCGGTCCGATAGCCCGGATCCAGGCCCATGACCGTATGGCCTCCCAGAGGTGCCTGGAGCAGCAGCTGGCCCAGGTTGGCCCCAAAGATCCTGATGGCCTGGGCTTCCGCCTGTTCCGTAAGCCGGTTCCGGATTTCCCGTTCCAAAGCCGGGAACAGCAGCCGCTTCCAGCTGTCTGCCAGGGCTTCCTTCAGCTGGTCCCGGTAGATGCAGGGACGGCGGAGGACCCGCCATTCCATTTTCCGCAGGGCGTTCTGTTCCTCCCACACCAGATGGACCTTCAGGCAGCCTTTCTTTTCTCCCCGGTTGATGGCCAGCACCCGGTGGGAGGGCAGGGTCCGGACCGGTTCCTGATAGTCCTTGTACATGAGAAAGGTCTGGGCTCCCTCAGCATCTTCCACCAGTTCCGTCCGGATCATCCCGTGGTTCCACAGCTGGTCCCGGAGGATCTGCCGGAGGGTGGGGTCTTCCGCCGCCAGTTCCGCCACAATGTCCCGGGCTCCGGCCAGGGCGTCTTCCGGGGTTTCCACCCCTTTATCCGGGTCCACATAGGCCCGGGCGGCGGAAAGGGCATCCCCTTTCTGGTCCCGCTGGAGAAGGAAGGCTGTGGCCAAGGGTTCCAAGCCTTTTTCCCGAGCCTGTTGAGCACGGGTCCGCCGTTTTTGCTTGTAAGGCAGGTAATAATCTTCCAGTTCTGTGAGTTTCTGGGCCTTTTCAATGGCGGTACGCAGTTCCGGGGTCAGTTTCCCCTGTTCGTCGATTTTGGCCAGGATCTCCTCCTGGCGCTTCACCAGGTTCCGGAGGGTCCCCAGCCGTTCTTCGATGGTCCGGATCTGTTCGTCCAGAAGGGATCCGGTGGCCTCCTTCCGGTACCGGGCAATAAAGGGAACGGTGTTCCCTCCGTCCAGCAGTTCCACGGTTTTTTCCACCTGCCAGGGCTGGACGGACAGTTCCCGGGCAATGAGAGGGGCGATGTCAGTTGGTTTCATTGGTTTGTCCTTTCACAGAAAGGGAGCTGCTGCACAAGCAGCAGCTCCCGTCAATGGTCAATAGTCAATGGCCGAAGGAAGAAACCCGCGGCAACGGGTTTCCGGGAAAGAAAACGCAGCCAAAGGCTGCTAACCCACCACCATTGCGCAAGCGCAACGGTCCCCCGCCCTTGAAAAGGGCGGATATACGCTCTGGCTGGCGCTGACCGTAGGTATCATGGTGGCAGCCAGTGTATGGGCTTGAAAAGGGCGGATATACGCTTAGGCTGGCGGCCATTGTTTTTTCAGTACAAGGGCATGAGCCCACGTACTTATTATCCGCCCTTTTCAAGGGCGGGAGACCAGCCGTCAGGCTGGTGGTGGGTTAGCAGCGCCAGCTGCGTTTCCCTTCAAAAAAATTTGCCTGCAAATTTCTCATTCAGCTGGAGACCAGTCACCGAAGGAAACCGGCTCCGCCGGTCCTTAAATATGTTTTATCCAGATCGGATATGTACTGAGAATGACCACTACCAGCAAGGTAGCATAATCCCCCAGATGCAGCTTCATGGGACGGCGGTTTTTATAGGTGTTGGGACCGAACCCTTTCAGTTCCATGGACAGGGCCAGGGTGTCGGATTTGGCTACCGCCCGCATGACCAGGGGTTTTACCACCGCCAGATAGGCGTAAAGCCGTTTGAAGGCGTTCCCCCGGTTGGAATAGCCCCGGCAGGACTGGGCGTCCAGGGTAATGGCGGAATCGGACAGGAAGTCCGGCACGAACCGGAGAGCCGTAGTGAGCATAAAGGCGTATTCATAGGGCATATGGAATTTTTCCACCAGAGCCTGGGCAATGTCCTGGATCCGGGTGGAGGCCAGAAGGCACAGAAAGGCGGTGGTCATGACGAACATCCGCAGGCCCCCGGTGAGGGCCACATACAAGGGAGAACCGAACAGCAGCTGGAGCAGCACCATCATGCCGGTGAACACGGTAAGGGTGCCGATGGCCGCCATGGTCATCCGGTCCCGTTTGATATACAGCAGGATCACCAGTTCCAGCACCAGCAGGGTGGCCACCGCCGGCACCGGCAGCAGGAACACCCAGGCGGTGACCGCCAGCACCAGGATCAGTTTGGTAAAGGCTGTGATCTTCATGCTTTGGCACCTTCTTTCGGCTGGATCTTGCTGCACAGATCTTCCGGACTGTCCGCCTGGACCCCGAACAGGGCTCCCAGCCGGGACAGCACCGGCTGCTTCAGACCCCATTCCTCAATGGGCCGCTTTCCGTCGAACAGATTGCCGGTCTTCCCGTCATACACCAGCTGGCCGTCGTGGAGCACCAGGGCATGGGTGGTGAATTTCCGGGCGATTTCCATATCATGGGTGATCAGGATCAGGGTCATGTGTTTTTCTTTCTGGAGTTTGGCCAGGTAGTCCATCATATGCTGTTTTTCCTGTTCGTCCTGACCGTTGGTGATTTCGTCCAAGATCAAAGTCCGGGGCTGGAGAGCCAGCGCCACTGCCACCCCCAGCCGCCGTTTCTGGCCGAAGGAAAGCCCCCGGGGATACTGGTCCAGGCAGGGGGTCAGCCCCATGGCTTCCACCGCATCCCGGACCTGCCGGTCCAGGGCCTCTTTGGGCATTTTCCGGTTCTGGAGGCCGTAGGCCACTTCATCATATACCGTATCCCCCAGCAGCTGGAGGTCTGGATTCTGGAACACATACCCCACCTTGTCCGCCAGGTCCGCCGGTTCGTAGCCGGCAATATCCACTCCGTCCACCAGCACCTGGCCGCTCCGGGGATGGTTCAGGGCCATGAACAGCCGGCTGAGGGTGGTCTTGCCGCTGCCGTTGTGGCCCAGGAGAGCCACCGCTTCCCCGTCTTCCACTTGGCAGCTGATGTCCTGGAGCACAGGGATGCCTCTCCGGTAGGCAAAGTTCACTGCTTTTGCTTCAATCATTCCTTGGCGCCTCCCTGAAATTTCTGGAGCAGTTCCTTTTCTGCTTCTTCTTCCGTTCTCCAGTCTCCCAGCTTCACCTGGTACTTTTCTTCCAGGCCCAGTTTCACCTGCCACAGTTCCGGCAGGTTCTCCCGCAGGTCCTCCTGGGCGAAGGCGTTCCGGGCGGCTTCGGCAAAGGGTCCCTGGACCCGGGCCTCTCCCTGGCTGATGAGCACCAGGTCCGTCATATAGGGCAGCAGGTAGTTCAGGTCATGTTCCACCACCACTACGGTCATCTGATGCTGCCGGTAAATCTTGTACAGCAGGGCATACAGGGACCGGGCCCCGTCAGGATCCAGGGCGGACACCGGTTCATCCAGGATCAGCACTTCCGGACGGCAGGCCAGCACGGATGCCAGGAGCAGCCGCTGCCGCTGGCCTCCGGACAGTTCGTCCAGCTGGTAGTTTTCCCGGCCGGGAAGCCCTACATCCTCCAGGGCCTGGCTCACCCGGGCATCCACCTCTTCCGGGGAGAACCCGTGGTTCAGCAGGCCGAAGGCGATTTCTTCCCCGGCAGTCAGGGACACCATCTGGCTTTCGTAGTCGTCCATCATGATCCCCACCCGCATGGCGATTTCGGAGATCTTCCGGCCCTTCAGGTCTTCTCCCAGCACTTCCACCCTGCCGTGGTACCGGCCCCCGTAATAATGGGGGACGATGCCGGTCATGGCCTTGCACAGGGTGGTCTTGCCGGCGCCGCTGGGCCCGGCAATGGCGGTGAAGCTGCCTTTCTGGATGTCCAGGTTGATGTCTTTCAGCACCAGGTCACTGTTCAGATAGGCAAAATAAAAATCAGAAATCCGGATGGCTGTTTCACACATGGTGTTTCCCCTCCGTAGCAAAGAAAATCTTCCGTACCGGGCCGTAGAGCACCTGGGTGACCACACCGTTCAGGACCCCTACGGTGAGCACCACCGGCAGCATGGCATGAGTCCACACGGCAAGGGGCAGCCCCAGCACCAGTTTCAAGATGTAGGTGAACACACTGCCGCTGACGGAAGTGGCCAGGAACCCTACAATAAAAGGCTTCACCTTCAGCTGTTCCAAGTGGGCCAGGGCGAAGGCCTTCACCAGGATACAGGCGGTAAGGGCCCCGCACAGTTCACTGGCAATGTTCCCCAGCGGGAAGGCGGATTTGGACGAAGGGATCAGGGTGAGCCCGGCCACAAAGCCGATGCCCAAAGCCCGGGTGGGCCCTGGCTTCGTCAGACAGATGGTAATGGAATACATGGCGATGGTCCAGTTGGGGGTGACCCCGCCCACGTTGGGGCTGATGGTATGGAGGATGACCCCAATGGCCAGCAGCAGGGCCGTCATGGCCACCCAGCGATGGGTATCACGGGCTGCTTCCACCGTAATCAGTTCCGGAATCGGTTTTTCCATGCTGCGATGCTCCTTTGCTACAATACAGTATAGAATATAGTTTATGGGGACTGGGGGAGGATGTCAAGGAAAAAGGGGCTGTTGCCTAAGCAACAACCCCTTCAACGGTCTCACAGCTCTTCAAACAGCTGCTGCCCGATTTCCAGCATTTTCTCTTTTTGGGTTTCCAGTTCCACCAGGAGTAGTTCGATCTTTTCTCCGGCACCCCGAAAATCTCCAGGGCCTGGGTCAGGATCAGCCGTTTCAGCTGCTCCGAAAGAGCCGCCAGGATTTCGTCCTTGGTTTTGTACCAGCGGCGGATCTCCAGCCCTCCCACTCCAGATTCCTCACTGATCCGGCTGAGAGTCATCCGCTGGTAGCCTACATCCAGCAGCAGTCTGGCTGCACTTTTCAGGACCCGTTCCCGGCCGGTCAGGTCCTGTGGAGTAACGTCTGCCAACGGTTGTTTTCGATTTCTGCCCATAAATCCTGTGACTCCATTCTTCCTGCAATATTTTGCGGTATGATTTTAGTGTATCACGGGGCAAAAACTTCATCAATCAATAGCGAAAAAATTCATTGTTTTCATTTTTCTGCCACAAGTATCCCTCGAAAATCCTGTAACTTCTTGCACTTGAGCCATGACTAAACAGTCTGTTTCCGACTATACAGTCATACATTTGTTGCACAAAAAAAGGACTGCCGCTCAAGCAGCAGTCCTTTTTCTCTATGGAGCTCCGACTTTCCACGGAGTCTCCCGCCCTCGTTATCCTTCGATGGCGATATATTTCTTGTTGTCCACCTTCTGGGGTTCCTTTTTGGGGATGCTCAGTTCCAGGATACCGTTTTCGTACTTGGCCTTCACATCAGCCTCGGTGACCCCTTCGCCTACATAGAAGCTCCGGGCGCACTGGCCAAAGGTCCGTTCACGGCGGATATACTGGCCTTTCTTGTCTTTTTCATCCTTGTCCACACCCTTGCTGGCACTGATGGTCAGATATCCGTTTTCCAGCTGTGCATGGATTTCATCCTTCTTGAACCCCGGCAGGTCAATGTCCAGTTCATAGTGGTCGCCCACATCCCGCACATCGGTCTTCATCATATTTCTGGAGTGTTTCCCGTACAGAGGATTTCTGGCCGTAAACACATCATCAAAGTCATTCATGAGATCATCGAACACATTGTCATTGAAAACGCTAGGCAGTAACATAAGCCATTCCTCCATTCAATCTTGGCCTTGAAGGTCAGCTTTTGGAACTACCGAAAGGCTGGATTCCTGCGGCCCCTCAGGGGCCCGTCCTACGTTCCAGGTTCTCTTGGGAACCCTTCTCTGTGGTCTTTCCTTCGTTCTGGTATTATAATAGCACAGGTTGTTAGCACTGTCAAGCATTGAGTGCTAAAAAGTCAAAGTTTTTTTGACTTTTTAGAGGAGAGGAATGGGGCTGTTGCATGTGCAGCAGCCCCTCTAAAAAATCACAGCTTCACCCGGGCCGGAGAGGCGATCAGGAACAGATTGTGGTTCCCTCCCTCTTTTTCCGGGAACTGGCCGTACATGTCGAAGGTGGAGAAGAACCGGGCGGCCGGGTAGATGCCGTAGCCGTCCTGGTTATGGTCCGTGGTGTCGTAGGGATCCGCCACGATCAGCACATCGTCCTGGGTGTCGGCGGTGCCCATGTCATCATAGCCGATGATTACCTGCCAGTGGCCGCCCCAGTCGATCCATCCTGCCAGGATAGGCTTTCCGGCCTTCAGGGTGGCCTTGATGTCTTCCGGTCCGAAGGTCTTCCCGGCCTTTGCATAGTCTTCCGTGGTCACCAAGTCGAACCCTCCCACCTTCTGGAACATGTCCTTCATCTGTTCCAGGGTGGTGCCCGGATATCCGTCCGGGAAGCCAGGGACATTCACGTCCTTCAGGGGATGGCGCAGATCCGCCAGCTTCTGTTCCGTCCAGTCCTTCTGCCGGTCATACCACCGGAGCACCATCAGGGCTGCCGCCGGTCCGCAGGACCATTCACTGGACTGCTGGATGGTCTTGAAAGCCGGCAGCAGCACCAGGGACCCTTTGGAATGCATATGGTAGAAGTCCGGGTGAGTGTAATAAATGGTCTTTTTGTGATCCAGCTTCCGCTCTATGGAAGCAGCCCCCTGGTCCTGGGTGATTTTCGCCGGTTCCTGGAATTTCATGTCATCACTGAAGTTCCGGTTGGCCGCCAGCACCGGCAGGGAGAAGCCGGCGGCCAGCAGGCCGGCCAGCACAGCAGAAGTCAGTTTTGGGAAAAGTTTCATATCCATCCGTTCCTTTCACGGCCCGGCCCTTTTTCCGGAAAGGGCCCTCGGGCATCCGTATTTCTTCTCCCTATTATAAAAGATTTCCGCCGGAATGCCTATAAGCTCCCCAGGATTTTCCCGCTGATTTCCTCCAGCAGGGGCCGCTGCTCCTCCAGCCGGTCCAGCATTTTCTGGATGGTCCCGGAAGAAATCCCGAAGATCCGTAGGGAATGGGTCAGGAAGGTCCGGCGGATCCGGTCCCAGTGGTAGGGCTTCCGGAACCCGTGGGCCATCACATAGCCTCCCAGTCCGGAACACACCAGCAGCATCTTTTCGTAGCTGAACTGACTGGACATCCGGACGGAAAACAGTCTGGTCACATACCGGTAATGGCGGGCCACCACTCGTTCGAGCAGATGGGGGATACAGTAGGCAGTCTTCCAGAAACTCCACAGCATGGTGTTGGTGTCCAGTACCTCCATTTCCATCCCCAGCAGCATCACATACCGGTACAGGGCCATTTCCTCCCGGGTCCAGGATTCGGGGAAAGCCTCATCTGGCAGGAAGGTGTGGCAGATATAATCCCGGGTCCGTTCCATCAGCTGGGCAGCCAGGTCATCCAACAGTTCTTCCTTGGTCCGGTACCAGAGACTGATCTGCCGCTGGGGAATCCCCAGGGATTCCGCCAGTTTGGGCAGGGTGGTCCGCACATATCCCAGTTCCAGGAACATCTCCTTGGCCCGGTGGCGGATCTTCCGGTGCAGGGCCTCATCCTTTTCTTCCAGCAGTTTTTCTTCCTTTTTCCGTCTTCCCATCAGAACATCCTCCTTTGCCGCAGCTTCTGTTTCCATTATACCAAATCCCTTCCGGCTAAAAAAACAAGAGGACTGCCGCCAGTATGCAGTCCTCTCGTGTTGGTTGCTGATTAGAAGGTTACGACCATCTGAGACCACAGGGTCCGTGCATGTTCGTCGCTGTCCTTGCCTTTCAGGTCGAAGTATTCCACCTGGGCCACCATGTTCTTGGCCAAGGTTACGTTGCCGCCGAAGTGCCAGCCCTTGAACCCTTCTTCCGGGAACACATCATACCGGCCGTTCATGGTATGAGCAATGGTAGTGGTGGCCGCCTGATCATAGTATTTGGTGAACAGGCCCCAGCTGCCGGGTTTGGAAGCGGTGGCGCCGCCGTATTGCAGCCAGGCAACGACCCCGTCGTCATCTTTACCCATGTCATCCAGGTGATCATTGTCCCCGTTCAGGTACATGGCCCCGAAGTTGAACTTGCCTGCGGTGTAGTCGGCACCGACCGTCCAGATGGAGTCATCATCTTTGCCCATGCCCATGGCGGTTACATCGTCTGCCCGGACGTAGTTGGCTGCCATGTTCAGGTTGCCCCAACGGCCGCCTACTTCCGCCCTCCAGTATTTGTCGGCCACGGAATCGTTGTTGGAATCGCTCCAGCTGTATTCGCTCTTGTTGGCCATTTTGCCCCAGACCCCGGTGATGTAGGCCTGGCCAATCTTCACATCGGCTTTGATGGCATCCACACGGCTATCGTAGATGTTCCCGTCAGCGATGAAGTCCTGGAACCGGCCGCCGGTCAGGTTTACCACCCCGATGTTCCCGGTCAGGTAAGCTCTCTGGAATTCCGTGTCATCGTCACCGGATTCGTTCTGGCCGATGAAGTGCTGGTTGTTTTCCAGCATGGATACGTAATGCCAGTTGTCGTTGACTTCGCCGGTGAGGAACAGACGGGTACGGAGCCGGGCGTCGTCGTTGTCACGGCCGGCTTTGGCAGCCTGCCATTTGTTTACGGCACCGCCGGAGCTGTGATCATAGCTCAGCCGGACGTTCCCGGTGATCTTCACATTGTCGGCGTTCTTTTCCAGTTTGGCCACCCGGACACCCAGGTTGTCCAGTTCATCAGCGAATTCGCTGACCAGCTTGTCATCGGCACCGATGGCTCCTTTGGCCAGAGCTTTGGCTACAATCTGTGCCATTTCATACCGGGTCATGGTTTTGTCACCTTTGAAGGTGCCATCAGGATATCCGTCCACCACACCGGCAGCAGCCAGTTTTGCTACAGCTCCATAAGCCCAGTGGCCTGCAGGCAGATCAGAGAACGGGTTGGCGGCAAATGCCGTGGCGCTGATGCCCATAGCCATAGCCAGAGCACACACTAAGTTTTTTTTCATGATAAAAATCCTCCTTCTGGTAATTTCCTGTCCGGAAGGGGTTCGCCTGCTTCCCGGGTTCTGTGCGAGTGGCCTTGTTTCCTCTACAGGTGCCGGCAATCCTGCGCTTCTCTTCGTTCCAGGATCTGTGGTAGTTTTCCACGTCTTCACTATACCAGAGGAAACTTTCTCCCGTCCCGGAAAACGCCTTGTGTTCCCAAAGCCTTCTTTTTTACAAGTGTATATTTCACGAACTTTTCATTTTTATCACAATATCGATGGAAAAGAGACGCTTGCAGTTTTGGAGAAAAGAGGGTATGATGTAATTAATCTTATTACAGGAAGGATGATTCCCATGGCAAATCATGAAGAACTGGTTGCTGAAGTAAAGAATCTGGCCGCAGCCCCCAGCGTGTACAGCGGTCTGAAAGATCTGGCGGAACAATGGCTGGCCGCTGAGGGCACCGCCGCCCAGGCCAACCTGACGGCCCTGCTCCGGGCTGCCCTGAAGGAAGATGTAAACACCATTGACCAGGTGCTGCCCTTCTTCGCTTCTGACGAGGCCAAAAAGGCCTTCGGAGCCGAAACCGCTGCCCAGCTGCTGGCCCAGGGCCAGAAAGTAAAGGCAGAAGGAGGCAAGTACTGCTTCTGCCCCGCCTGCACCGCCGGAGCGAAGATTCTGGAGATGTTGGGGGAATAAAAAAAAAGGAGCTGTTGCATGTGCAACAGCTCCTTTTTTATACCATCTTCTCCGGATGAAACACTTTGTCGAATTCTTTTTCTTCCATGAAGCCCAGCTTCAGGACGGCTTCTTTTAGGGAAATGTCGTCCTTGAAGGCCAGTTTGGCCACCTGGGCACATTTGTCGTAGCCGATATAGGGGCTCAGGGCCGTTACCAGCATCAGGGAATTGTGCAGGTTGTGGGCCATTTTTTCCTTGTTGGCCTTAATGCCCACCACACAGTTCTTCCGGAAGGATTCCATTACATCTCCCAGGAGCCGTACGGACTGAAGGAAGTTGTAGATGGTCACCGGCAGGAACACGTTCAGCTGGAAGTTCCCCTGGGAAGCGGCAAAGCCGATGGCCGCATCGTTGCCCATCACCTGCACCGCCACCATGGTCACCGCTTCACACTGGGTGGGGTTCACCTTCCCGGGCATAATGGAAGAACCCGGTTCGTTGGCGGGGATGGTGATCTCTCCCAGTCCGTCCCGGGGGCCGGAAGCCAGCCAGCGCACATCGTTGGCCATTTTCATCAGGTTGGCGGCCAGGGCCTTCAGGGCCCCATGGGCAAAGACCATATCATCCAGGCTGGTGAGAGCATGGAATTTGTTGGGGGCTGTCACAAAGGGGAACCCGGTGTTCTTGGCAATGAAGCCCGCCACCTTTTTGTCAAAGCCTTTGGGGGCATTGAGGCCGGTACCTACGGCCGTGCCCCCCAGGGCCAGTTCCAGCAGCCCTTTTTCCGCGGCTTTGATTTCCTGCCGGTTCCGTTCCAGCATGGTCCGCCAGCCGGAGATTTCTTGGGAGAAAGCCACAGGCACTGCATCCTGGAGATGGGTCCGGCCGGTGGTCACAATGCCTTTGTTTTCTTTTTCCAGCTTTTTGAAAGCAGCCACCAGCTCATCCAGGGCCGGCAGCAGGTGTTTTTCCAGTTCCCAGACGGCAGCAATGTGCATGGCGGTGGGGAAGGTGTCGTTGGAGCTCTGGGACATGTTCACATGGTCGTTGGGATGGAGCAGGGCTTCCCCGGCCAGTTCATTGCCCCGGTGGGCGATCACTTCGTTGACGTTCATGTTGCTCTGGGTGCCGCTGCCGGTCTGCCATACCGCCAGCGGGAAGTTTTCGTCCAGTTTGCCCTTGAGGATCTCATCGCAGACCTTCCCGATGGTCTGGCAGCGTTTCTTGTCCAGTTTGTCCAGAGCCCCATTGGCCTGGGCCGCGCTTTTCTTCAGATAGGCAAAGGCCCGGATCACTTCCAGGGGCATTTTTTCCGTACCGATCTTGAAGTTTTCAAAGCTCCGTTCCGACTGGGCACCCCAGTATTTGTCCGCCGGGACTTTGATTTCACCCATAGAATCCCGTTCCAGACGCCATTCCTCTTTTTTCGCCATGATATCCCCTCGCTTTTCCTATGATATCTGCATTATTCCATAGCCCTGGAGGTTTGTCAAATGAAGAAGAGGGGCTGTTGCGCATGCAACAGTCCCCTCTATCATCGATCAGAAGTCAACGGCCGGTGGAGGCCATTCTTTATGCCGCCTGCAAAGAAGCCGCTTTCTTTTTCTGGAAGAAAATCACGCCGATGAGGATCACGGCTCCGATAATATCGGTCTGGATTCCCGGGATCATCAGCAGCAGGGCCCCGACCAGGGACACCAACCGCATGACCACATTCACCGGTGCGTACACATATCCTTCGCAGGCCACCGCCAGGAGGAACACCCCCAGCGCCGCCGTTGCCGCCGTAAACAACCCTTCCCCTAAGGTTGTATTGATCAGCATCAGCTGAGGCGACAAGACGAAAATATAGGGAATGATGAACCCGGCCACTGCCAGCTTCACCGAGGTCCAGCCGGTCTTCATGGGATCCCCGCCGGACACCCCTGCCGCGGCAAAGGCCGCCAGGGCCACAGGAGGCGTCAGGTTGGCGAACATGGCAAAGTAGAAGCTGAACATATGGGCCGCCGCATTGGGGATGCCCAATTTGAACAGGGCCGGCGCCGCAATGGAGGAAGTGATGATGTAGGAAGGAATGGAAGGCAGTCCCATCCCCAGGATCATGCAGGTGATCATGGTGAACACCAGGGTGAACATGATGCTGGTATTCCCCAGACTGATGATGGTGTTGGCCATGGTGAGCCCGAACCCGGTTTTGGAGGAAACCCCCACCACAATGCCCACGCAGGCACAGGCAATGGCCACACTGACCGTCTGCTTGGCTCCTTCCGCCAGGGCATCCACAATGGCTTTGGGTTTCATCCGGGTGGCTTTTTTCAAAGCGGCCACCAGGATGGTCACCCCGATGGTGAGCACCGCCGCATAAACCACCGTGGAACCGGACATGAACAGCATGTACAGCAGGAACACAATGGGAATGATCAGATGGCCCTGGGCCTTCAGCACATCCCGGGTACGGGGCAGCTGTTCTTTGGGTACCCCTACCAGACCGTCTTTGGACGCCCGGAGCTGGACCTGGATCAGGATCCCCATGTAGTACAGAAGCGCCGGAATGGCCGCCCAGACGATGATTTCCGAATACTTGACCCCCAGGATTTCTGCCATGATGAAGGCTGCCGCCCCCATAATGGGCGGAAGCAGCTGGCCTCCTACGGAAGCTGCCGCCGACACCGCGCCGGCAAATTCCGCCGAATAACCGGTCTTCTTCATCAAAGGAATGGTAAAGGACCCGGTGGTCACCACATTGGCCACCGCAGAGCCGTTGATGGAGCCCAGGAGCCCTGCTGCCACCACGGACACCTTGGCGGGACCGCCTTTGGTGTGACCGGCAATGGACAGAGAAATGTCATTGAAGAACTTTCCCATGCCGGATTTGGTCATGACGCAGCCAAACAATATAAACAGGAAAATATAGCTGGAAGATACGTTGACGGAAGTGCCGTAGATCCCTTCCGTATTGGCGAAGAAATGGTTGGACAGACTGAGCCAGTCGTAGCCCCGGTGCATGAACATCCCGGGAAACTCCCGGCCATACATCCCGTAAAGGATGAAGCAGATGCTCAAGATGGGCAGGGCTTTGCCGCTGCAGCGCCGGGTGGCTTCCAGCACCAGCACCACCAGCAGGGTAGCCATGACCATATCCATATCGCTGGCCCGTCCGGCCCGTTCCACCACACCCAGGTAATCATGCCAGATGTAGAAAGGAATCACGAAGGAAATGGCCGCCAGGAACCAGTCGAACCAGCTGGGGGTAGTCCGGCTGGATTTTTTCCTCATGGGATACATCAAAAAGCACATGGAACACATCATGGCCACATGGAGAGACCGGTGGACCAGGGTCACCGGAGGTCCAAAAATAGCCGTATACAGATGGTAGAGAGAAACCAGGATGGCAAAAATGTAAAAGAAACTTTTGATTTTGCCGGTGAATTTCCGGGTGGCGCTTTCCTTGTCCACCTTTTCGATGATGGCATTGGTCTTGGCCGCCATTTCTTCCGTCATGTCTCCCGTGATGATCCCGTCCTTATTGACGGGAGCCTGGGAGAAAGCGTCGGAGCCCGGAGCTGCAGAGCGTTTCTTCAAGTCGTCCATCAAAATACCCCCTTTTCTCTATGATCAGGGTCAGCCGGGTATGTTCCGGCAACAGCCGGCCGCTGGTGAGCAGCTGGTCGTTGATCCGGATCTCCCGGGTGGCGTAATGGGAGTTCAGCCAGTCGATCCGGGGAAACACCTGGTCGATCTGGTCCATGTAAATGTTCCCTTTTTCATCGATCCAGGTCTTCTTCCCCCTGTTTTCCGGAATCCCCGCCCCGAAAGCCGGGAAGGAAATGGTATCCAGCACCAGGCTGTTGTCCGGCGCCACATGGAAATATTCATGCCAGTGGATGTGCTCCAGAGAATGGATCCATCCGAAAAACAGCCTGTCCCCCGGCCCGGCGGGATATTCCACATAAATTTTCCCTGTCTGATAATCCCTGATCCGCAGGACTGTCCGGCCGGCCCAGTGCCACCAGAACAGCAGTCCGATGGCAAAGGGCAGGGCCAGACAGGCCAGGATCCTTGTTTTACCCTTCACGGGACAGCCTTAGAGCTTCCCTTTTTCTTTCCAGAATTTTTCCGCCCCGGGATGCAGCTTCAGAGAGGTCCCTTTGATGCCTCTCAGACCGGTATCCAGGGTGATTTCCCGTTTGGCCGTAGCATGGGAAGCTCCGATGGTTTCCAGCCCCTTCTGGGAATAGATCCCGGTAAGCAGGTCATACACCACATCATCAGGCAGCTTCTTGTCCACCAGCATCACGTTCATAACGGCAGCGGTAGGCGTATCCGCGTCCGTGTCATAGGATTCCTTGGGAATCTTGAAGGGCATGTAGAAGGGATACTTGGCGGTCAGGTTCTTGATGGCTTCCCCGTCGATGGGAATGAACCGGATTTTCTTCATGGTGCCCAGTTCCTTGATGGTGGCATTTCCCAGGCCGGAAGTCACGAAGGCCACGTCGCACTGGCCGTTCTTGATCTGGTCGATGGCTTCCCCGTAAGACAGGTAGTCCACCTTGGCGTCCTTGTAGCTCATGCCATTGGCTTCAAAGATCATCCGGGCATTCAGTTCCACCCCGGAGTTGGGAGCCCCGACCCCCACTCTCTTGCCTTTGATGTCCTGGAAGGTCTTGATGCCGGAATCTTCCGTAGTAACGATCTGGACCACGTTGGGCCACAGACCCATCATCACCCGCAGGTCCGGCTCCTTTTTCTTGCCTTCAAAGGCCCCGAAAGCGTCCTGGCACTGGATCACCGAGTCGGACATGGCAATGGCCATTTCACCCTTGCCGGTAAGGATCCCGTTGATGTTTTCCACCGTAGCCCCGGTAGCCGTAGCAGAAGTCTTGTAGCCCATTTCCCCGACGACTTTGGAGAAAGCGCCTCCGATAGGGAAATAGATACCGCTGGTAGGACCGGTAAGCACGGTGATGAACTGTTTGCTCCGGTCCAGTTTTCCGTCAGCAGATTTCTTGTCCCCGGAGCCGCCGCAGCCTGCGGCTGTTACGGCCAGCATCCCTGCCATCAATACTGCAAACCACTTTTTCACAATAATCCCTCCTTAGATTGATGGAATAAAGGCTCTTCAAACCCGGTGAAGGGCTGAATTCAGAAAGAAAAGGGGGTAAATCATAAAAAGGCAATCCGCTATCAGCAGAATTTATATTTGATAAAATTATTGTTTATTTTCATATTTCCGTGAATTCTATGGATTCAGTATAACATACAGTTTTCTCGGATTCAACATGAAATCGTTCAATCTATTGTATACAATAGATTGCATAAAGACATTATTTGTTCATAATAATTGATTTTTATATGTTCCAATTCACAATTTTATCAAATTTATTTATGGCGTTTTTGTGTCTTATGGATTGTCCAATGCACAGAAGTCCGTAGTGACTGCGGGCGGCCGGGCCTGCCGCCCCTACGGATCCGGCGTACACGTTCAAACAGGCCGGCAAGCTGCAGGCGGCTCTGCCCACATTTTGCCCTGGACCGGCGCAGCTGTGCCGCCCGGTCCGCCCGCCGCACACAAAAAAAGACCTGTCCCAACGGGACAGGCCTTTGGCTTTCAAATGGTGATCCACCCGGGACTCGAACCCGGGACACCCTGATTAAAAGTCAGGTGCTCTACCAACTGAGCTAGTGAATCATTGCGTTACAGCTTAATCATTATAGCGTGAAGTACCGGATTTTGTCAACCCTTTTTATCCAAATTTTTCATGTAAAGATCCATTTCGTCGGCAATCTTCTTGGAATACTCCACCGCATGGACCACGGTCTTGGCTCCGGTGACCACATCTCCGGAGGCAAAGACCCCGGGCAGGGTGGTTTCCCCGTCTTCGCTGGTCTTCAGGTTCCCCCGGTCGTTGAGCTCCAGGCCTTCGTTGTGTTCCACCAGCCGGCGCTTGGGCACCTGGGATACGGCGATCACCACGCTGTCCACCGGCACCAGACGGGCGGTGTCTTCCAGCACAATCACATGGCCGTCTTCCACTTTGGTATCCGCCACCATTGGGCCTTCGTCCTTGATGGCCACGGCGGTTTTGTTGAATTCGTACTTCACTCCGTCCAGCAGGGAATATTCGTATTCATCCTGGGAGGCGGACACATGGTCCCGGCGCACATAGACAGTGACGCTTTTGCAGCCGTGACGGACGGCGGTACGGGCCACGTCCATGGCGGAGTTCCCGGACCCGAAAATGGCCACGCTCTGGCCCAGATCCACTGCATCCGGGTTGTTCAGGTAGCTGATGGCATAGTGGACATTCCCAAAGGTTTCCCCGGGGATCAGCATCCGTTTGGGCCGCCAGGCACCGGTGCCGATGAACACGGATTTGTACCCGTCGGCAAACAGGTCCTTCAGGGTGATGTTGCCGCCGATGGTGAAGTTGAACCGGAACTTGATGCCCATTTTCTTCATCCGGTCTTCGAACCGGTCCAGGATGTACCGGGGCAGCCGGAATTCCGGGATCCCGTACCGCATGATGCCCCCGATCTTGTCCCGGGAATCGAAAACGGTGATCTGGTAGCCCCGTTTGGCCAGGATGATGGCAATGGTGATCCCGGCAGGGCCGGCGCCGATGATGGCCACTTTTTTCCCGTTGGAGGGAGCCTGGTCGATCTTCAGCCGGTCGAAGCAGGAATCGGAGATGTAGTTTTCAATGGCGGAAATGTGCACGGGAGCTCCCTTGATGCCCCGGATGCAGTGACCTTCGCACTGGGCTGCATGGTTGCACACCAGACTGCAGACTACGGAAAGAGGGTTGTTGTCAAACAGCATCTGGGCGGCCGTCATCAGGTCGTTTTCCTTGAACAGCCGGATCATTTCCGGAATATTGGTATGGATGGGACAGCCTTCCCGGCACCGGGGCTTTTTGCACTGGAGACACCGGTTGGCTTCTTCCAATTCGTGAATGGACATAGGAAAAACCTCGTTTCCTTTAAAATGGTATTTTTTATAGTCTATCGAACTGGCAGGGATTCTGTCAAGGGAAAAGGGGGCTGCAGGTATGTGTCAACAAGTTCTCGGTAAAGCCTTCATCACAGTATAGTTATTCATTCATGTCCGAAAGTGAAGAGTGCAGAGAGATGTCGGCGCAGTTGGATGGCCCATTGCGATGCCGCCCGCAGGGCTGTGTCTCCCGCGACGGATGTGACGAATAGGAGAACCCCACCACCATTGCACAAGCGCAATGGTCCCCCGCCCCTTTCAGGGGACGGACTTCAACGGATTCCCTCCCGGCTCCCGGAGAATCGATGTATACCCGTACAAAGTACCAGCAAGGCCGGAGGCCAAGTCCGCCCTGCAGGGGCGGGGGACCGGGCTTGCCCGGTGGTGGGGGCATGAGGTCCTGAAAGGACCGAATACCTTGACGGTGGTATCGGAACTATCTACCTGAGAGACAGCAATGGATACTGCGGTCATCATATTTCTACTTCTGCCGGACACGCCCTTGTTTTCGGCCGGTCCTGCAAAATATCGGCTATCGCCGATGCCCCCACCACCGTGCTCCGCACGGTCCCCAGCTACGGCATAAGCGACCGCCAACGCCGCTGAAGCGTCGGGCGCCTGCTTACGCCCCTCACAGGGCGGACTTTGGGACCGTCCTTATCACCAGTTCAGTGCTGTTGCCAAAGGAAACCAGCTGTTCCCCATCTGCCTCCGTTTTTTTCCATTTCAAGATCAATTTGCAAAAATTGATTTCCAACAGCATCGAATTTACAATCCCTGTACCAGGGAAAAATCCACATTTCCTCCGGAAAGGATAAACACCACTTTGTCTTCCGGTTTGAAGGCCAGTTTCCCGCTCTGGATGGCCGCCAGACCAATGGTGGAGGAGGGTTCGGCCAGGACCTTGCCTTCTGTAAGGAGCAGCTTCATGGCTGGGAGCAGAGCATCTTCCGGCACGTCGATGACCTGGTCCACTTTATCCCGGACAAGGGGGAAGGTTTTGTCTCCCGGGCACAGGGTAGCCACTCCGTCGGCAATGGTATCCGCCTGAGGAACTTCTATGGGCCGCCCTTCTTTCAGGCTTACGGTGAAACGGGGGATCCGGTCCGGTTCGCAGGCAACGACCCGGGTTTCCGGACGGATGCCTTTGACAGCCGTGGCAATCCCGCTGGTAAGACCGCCCCCGCCCAGAGGAACAACCACTCCATCCGGATCCGGCAGATCTTCGAAGATTTCCAGTGCAATGGTCCCTTGACCGGCCATGACATCATAATCATTGAACGGTGGCACATAGCAAAGTCCCTGTTCGTCCCGCATCCTTTCCGCAATGGCAAAACGCTGGGACTTTTCACACAGGATCACATTGGCCCCCAGGTCACGGACGGCCTGGATCTTGATGGCCGGCGCATGTTCCGGGATGACCACCGTAGCCTGGATTCCCAGCATTTTTGCCCCATAGGCCACGCCCCTGCCATGATTGCCGCTGGAAGCCGTGACCACACCTTTTGCCCGTTCTTCCGGAGTCAGCTGCAGGATCCGGTTCAGAGCCCCCCGGATCTTGAAAGAATGGGTCAGCTGCATGCATTCTGCCTTCACATAGACCTGACAGCCCAACAGAGCATCCAGAGACGGAAGACGGAGCAGCGGCGTGTGCAGCACATAGGGCCGGAGCCGGTTCTGTGCCTGAAAGATGGATTCAAGAGTCAGCATGATACAACCTCCTTCAAGTCAACGATAATTCCTTTTCAGCCTGCCAGCAGGATTTTTATCCGGCTTACCTCTCCACAATCTCCGCTTCCTTCACCGCCGGCTGGCCCAGCCAGGCCAGGGCCTGGTCCAGGTCCAGGGTGACTTTTCCCTCTTCGTTTACAAAGGCGGGGATGCCAATGAAGGAACGGCCGTTTGCCCCTTCCCGGGCCGGGGCAAAGGCAGCTTCCCGGTCCCGGAGGGTAAGGAAGTCTTTCATATTGTCAGTATTCGCCGTCATGTCGATGAACCGGAACTTGTCCTCCAGATTCCGGGCCTTCAGGATGGCCAGGGTATTCCGGCAGTCGATACAGATTTCACTTCCATAAAACAGGATCATGGTGTCTCGCTCCTTTTTGTCTCTTTTGACCGTATTGTACCGGGTAGAGGAAAGGAATGCAAGGGGGACAGCAGCCCTGCAGCAGCTTTAATTTCCGAACTGCACATCTTTACTTATAAAAATAGTTCAGTATAAGCAGACGCTTATACTTATTTTCCTGTATCATTCCTAACAAGTTTAACATTTCTTTACGAACCATTCACATATTTTTTGACTTTTTGTGAATAATCAGCTACACTGACCTTGTTCTGTTCATTATGAATCCGGAACCATTCTAAAAAAGGAAGTGCATGTCCATGAAGCTGAAGAAACTGGAAAAAGTCCTTGCGGTAACTGCCCTATCCCTGAGTTTCTCCCTGGGGATGGCCTATGATGTCCATGCCATGGTGGGAGGGAAACCGGTGATCGGGATTTCCTGGAAGAGCAACAAACAGGATTATGCGGCCTTCAAAAAGATCATCGAACTGGCCGGCGGGGTTCCGGTGGAACTGGGCCAGATCAAAAGCACGGATGTGAAATATGACAGCGACGGTGCCGTGGACAAATCTGCCCTGGAAAAATCCGGCATGCTGAAGCAGAAATACGCCAACAAGATCAAAGCCAAAGACTTTGCCAAAACCAACATCGCCACGGTGATGCAGGGTGTGGACGGGGTCTTCGGTACCGGCGGAGAGGACATCAGCCCGTCCCTGTACAAAGATGCGGAAAAGGAAAAGAACCACGGGGAAGGGATCAACGCCACCCGGGATATTTCCGACTATACCCTCCAGGCCTACTGCCTGGCCAACAACATCCCTACTTTGGATGTATGCCGCAGCGAACAGATGCTGGGGGTTGTCTCCGGAGCCAAAATGATCCAGGATCTGACGGATTACTACAAGGAACAGGGGAAGACCTATCATGACGACTTCCACCGGATGCCTCCGGGAACCCCCAACCGGGATTATGCCCGTCATGATGTGCACATCCTGCCGGCCCATTCCCATCTCCGGGAAATCGTGGGAGCTGATGAACTGAAGAACGTTTCTTCCTGGCACCATCAGGCTATCGGCAGCATCACCGGAACGGATCTGGTCCAGACGGCAGAAACTACCTACAATGGCATTTCCATCATCGAAGGGGTGGAATATCCCAAGAACACCTTTACGGTGGCTCTCCAGTTCCATCCGGAAAACGACCTGAAACAGGTGCTGATCAACAAAAAAGACGCCAAAGACTACTGCGACACCAAAGTGTCCCTGAAATTTTTCCAGGCCCTGGTGAAAGCGGCAGCGGATAAGGCGACGAAATAAAAAAAGGGGCGCAGGCCCCTTTTTTTGTCAGCGGTCAATGGTCAATTGTCAATGGCCGGTATAAAAAATAAGGTGTGCTGCAGTTTTTTCTGCAGCACACCTTATTTTTTATACCCGAAATTCCCGTCTTACCATCCCCGGTATTTCTACTTCATACCCGGTGACTTTGGATTTCGCTTTACTGGTGGCCAGGACACCCAATGTCAGGATATCCAGCAACCCTTCCACTTTTTTCGTCATTTCGTAACCGCTTTTCGCTGTCATTCCCATGATCCATCCCTCCTACTTTCTTGCCATCATGCCAGGGACCGGTTCCGTTTACTCGAAATCGAAATACCCCATGGGATCCCAGTCTTTCAGGCTGGGGACATCGCTTCCGGACAGGCTGGGAGCGAACAGTTCCAGGATCTTCTCTTCTACGCTGCCGGCTTCCGTGCGAGCCATCGTTTCCATTTTACCATTCATTCCCATAAGAACCCCTCCTTTTTTGTTCGGCTATTTCCGAACTGTCTTTATTATAACTCATGTATTGTTCATGTATAGTACTTCACATTCAGTTCACATTTAGATGTTTTGTTCAGGGGTAAATTGTAAATAATTTTACGGAATTTGAGATAATTTAAGGAAGACTGCTGCCCATACAGCAGCCCCTGCCACTCACCACTCCCTTCTGGCACTTTTATCCCCGATTCCCATCTTTATCCGGTATTTGTTCACAGTCCGGCGGGCCACCTGGATGCCCTGTCGTTCCAGGGCCCTGCAGAGAGCCTGGTCGCTGAGGGGGTGGTGCTTGTCTTCTCCGTTGATCAGTTCCCGGATCAGCTGCTGGAGCTTCTCTTCCGTCACCTGGCCCTCTTCCCGGGAGGCCGCCTGACCCTGGAGGAAACTGCCGGCGGTGAAGCTGCCCCACCGGCACCCCAGGATCTTGTGCTGGAGGGCCCGGCTCACCGTGGACAGGGACAGTCCTGTATCTTCCGCCAGATCCGCCAGCTTCAAAGGCTTCCGGTGGCCGGGACCCAGCCGGAAAAAGGCTTCCTGGTGAGTCACCAGAGCCTGGAACACCAGGAGCAGGGTCTGATGCCGTTCCTTCAGCAGCTGCTGAAGCTGCCGGGCTTTTATCAGCTGTTCCTTCAAATAGGATTTCACCTGGGTTCCCTGGTTCCGGCCCCAGTCCATGTACGCCTGGTTCAGGATGAATTTCCGGCCCCAGGGATCATGGACTGTCACCTGAAGCTCTTTTCCCGTATCTTCCACCCATACGTCTTCCCGCTGATAGACCACCGGTCCACTGGCAGCATACCGGCTGCCGGGCTTGGGATCCAGAGCCCGGATCCGTTCCCGGGCTTTGAGGACTTCTTCCTGGGTGCAACGGAATTTCCGGGCCAGAGCCGGGATCTGGTTCTGCCCCAGGAGATCCAGTCCTTCCCGGACGATTTTCCGGGCCAGGTCCGCCTCTTTCCCCTGGTTTTCCAGCTGGAGCAGCAGACACTGGGACAGATCCCGGGCTCCCACCCCAGCCGGTTCCAGCTGCTGGATCAGCCCCAGCACCTTCCGGACCTTTTCTTCCGTGACCCCGAAGGCCCGGGCAGTATCCGGGACGCTTTCCGTCCACCAGCCCCGGCTGTCCAGAGTCCCGGCTATGTAAAAGGCCAGGTGCCGTTCTGCTCCGGAAAGCCGCAGACACCCCACCTGTTCCTCCACCACCTGCTGGAGAGTCTTTTCCTGCCGGCCTGCATTGGCTACCGGGTCCGGCAGGGAATCATCCTCCCGGTCCCGGACGGTCCGGTCCCGCCTCTGTTCTCCCGCCGTCTCCCGCCAGTCCGGAGCCGTCCCTTCCCCGGGAAAGTCCAGCAGAGGATTGGCTTCCACCGCCTCCTGGATGTACTGTTCCATTTCCAGAGCTCCCAGCTGGAGCAGCTTCATCTGCTGGACCAGATACAGGTTCAGCTGCTGTTTCTGCTGGGGAGCCAGAGTGAGTTTTGTCATGTTCATAATAGGTTTTCTTCCTCCTTTCTGCCCTGTTTTTTATCCTGTTTATAAAAAAATAATATACTCTAGAGTATAATACTTTAGAGTATATTATTTTACAAGACAGAGAATTTTCTTTTTTAAAGCCCCTTTTCCTCCAGTGCGTCTTTCAGCTGGTGGAAGGCCTTTTCCACGGTGGCACGGGGACAAGCCATGTTGAACCGTTCGAACTGGGAGGTAGCCGGTCCGAAGATCTTCCCGGAATCCAGCCACAGTTTGGCTTCATCCACCACCAGGTGCTCCAGTTCCTCATCGGAGAGCCCGTAGCCGGAAAAGTCGATCCACACCAGATAGGTGCCTTCCGGTTCCACAAAGGTGGCTTTGGGAAGGTTTTCCTTCACAAAATCCCGTACCCAGGCAATGTTCCCGGCAATGTATTCCACCAGTTCCTTCACCCATGCATCCCCTTTGGTATAGCAGCTCTTCACTGCCACCTGGCCCATGATGCTGCCCTGGCTGTAGCCGGCGGCGGCGTTGGCCTTCCGGTATCTCCGGCGGAGTTCTTTATTGGGGATGATGATGTTCCCGGGCTGGAGTCCCGCCACATTGAAGGTTTTGCTGGGGGAGTTGAAAACAACCAGATTGTCTCTGTACTTTTCATCCAGGGCCAGGAAGCTGGTGAAATGGTGGGGCGCATAGACAAAGTCGCAGTGGATCTCGTCGTCCAGGATGATCACCCCGTGCTTCAGGCAGATATCTCCCAGCCGGGTCAGTTCTTCTTTGGTCCACACCCGTCCTGCCGGGTTGTGGGGACTGCACAGCAGGAATACCTTTACCTGGTTCTCTAGGATTTTCTGCTCGAAATCAGCGAAGTCAATGGTATATTTTCCGTTTTCGTAATGGAGCTGACTGTTGATGAATTTCCGTCCATTGTCTTCAATCACTTCCCGGAAGGGGTAGTACACCGGCTGCTGGATCAGCACGGCATCCCCCGGTTCGGTAAAGGCCTTGACCCCGGTGGCCAGGCCAAAGACCACTCCGCAGCCCAGGGTCACCCATTCCGGCTGGATGTGGTATCCGTGGTGAAGGGAGAACCACCGGTCCAGGGCGGTGAAATATTCGGCGTCCGGATCCGTGTAACCGAAGATCCCGTGGTCGATCCGTTTGTGGAAGTCTTCCAGGATCTCTTCCGGCAGGGCGAAATCCATATCTGCCACCCACATGGGCAAAAGATCCGTCCGCCCCTTCCGTTTCATCCCAAAATCATATTTCAGGCAGCTGGTGCCCTTCCGGTCGATGATCCGGTCAAAGTTGTATTTTCCCATACGATCGCTCCTTTTCCCAGTTGTTTTCTATATTATATTACCGGATGAAAAGGAAGTTGGCAACAAAAACGGGGGGTGTGGGGTGATTTTCACCCCACCTCTTTACAACTTCGCCACCAGTGCGTAGATGGTCATGCCCAGGGCGAACAGGTAGCAGATGGTCATGGAAATCTGGAGGAGCCGGGGCGGTTTCAGCCCTTCGTTCACGTCTTTCCGCCAGATCATCCGGGTAACGAAGAACCCGGCGGTGGGGGTACCGATGGCCGTGGCCAGGTTGGCAATGAAGATCAGCTGGGTGGGAGACCCGTTGTACAGGAAGCAGATCACCGTCCCGAACACGATGCAGGCGGTACAGCTCCACCGGACCAGTCTGCTTTCCAGGCTCACATCCTTGTCCAGCCCTGCGTTCAGCAGCACCACGCCCCGCTGGGTATTCCCCAGCAGGCTGGAGAAAGCGGCTCCCAACAGAGCCAGTCCCATGACCAGGTTGGCATAGCTGCCCAGGAAGGGCCGGAGCATATCCGCCAGCTGGACAGGGGATTTGATCCGCAGTCCCTGAGGATGGAGGACGATGGCCCCTACCAGCACCACAGCCCCGGAAATCAGGATCACCGTCACCACATGGGCAATGGCGTCCGCCAGCATAGTGCCGTTGAACATGTCCTTTTTGTTCCATTTCTTTTCCGCTCCCAGGTAGGTGCCGTAGACCCCGGCGGTAATGGCCGCATGGGTGCTGATAAACGCCAGGGAGTGGCGGATGCTGCCGTTGGGGAAGCCCCAGTGGGTAACACCCCGGAAGAACCCGCCCCATTCCGGTCCCCCGGCTACATACAGGGTGGCGTAGAAGGCGGCGATCATGGCCAGGATGCACAGCAGGATTCCCTTTTCCACTTTGGAATAGGTATTCTTGGCAAAATACATGGCCAGCAGGATGGCAATCATGATCAGGGATCCGATCTTCCAGTTGATGCCGAAAAGCAGGTTCATGCCGGCGCCGCTGCCGGAAATGTTCCCAAAAGTGAAAAACAGGCAGGCCAGGAACAGACAGCAGCCTACAAAAGCAGCTGCGGCTTTTCCGTAAAAATGCCGGATGGCGTGGATGATGGGCAGTCCGGTGAGCATGGTGATCCGGTAGCAGGTCAGCATGAAGGTGATGCCCATGATGAAAATGGGGATGAACAGCCACAGCATGTCATAGCCATAGTTGGCCCCCAGCATGGAGGCGGTGGTAATGGCTCCCGGGCCTATGACCACCCCGGTCAGCACGATGCCGGGACCGATCCGCTTCAGCATCTGCAGAAAAGTCAATTTGGGAACCGTCTCCGGGTCAAAGCCCAAATGTTCAATGTACATAATACCTTCTCCTTGTCCATGTCCGCTGCTGCCGGTTCCCGGCCGACGGCAGCGGGTAATTTGGGATTGTTTGGGGCAGCTGCTTGCAATCGTTTGCATTATTTCTGGTTATTTTATAGCATTTTCCTCCTGTTTCCGTCAATGTTTTCTGATACTTCTGCAATTTCTTGCAGGGTGAGCAGCACTATATAATCAGTATTCACGGGCTTTTTCAGCTTTTTATTGACTTTTTTCACCAGGTATGATATGTATTTCTTATCTGCAAACGTTTTCAGAAATCAGCGGAAATAGAAAAAAATCCAGACGCAGTCCGAAAAGGTCCGTCCGGAAAGGAGGGAAACCCATGCCAACCCTGAAAGACGTGGCCAGGCTGGCCTGTGTGGACGTAAGCACGGTCTCCCGGGCCCTGAACAACAATCCCTGTGTCCACGCGGAAACCAAAGCCCGGATCATGGCCGCCGTGGAAAAGCTCAGCTACCGGCCCAACCTGCTGGCCAAAGGTCTGCGCCAGGGCAAACGCCACACCATCGGAGTGGTGGTTCCCCGGCTCCACTTGACAGTGTTCTCCACCGTGGCCCAGGCCATCGAGGAGGCGGCCCGTGACCAGGGATACGCCACACTGCTGTGCAGCACGGAAGATGACCCTCAGATGGAAAAAGACGGCCTCAGCCGGCTGCGGAACGGCCTGGTGGACGGGATCCTGCTGGCAGGCACCGGCAAGAACAAAAAACTGGTCCGGGACATCCAGGCCTCCGGGATCCCGGTGACCCAGGTGATCCGGATCCAGGACGATACCTTGTCCAGTGTTACCGTGGACTATGTAAAATGCGGCTACGAAGCGGTAAAGTACCTGTATGCCAAAGGCAGCCGCCATCCCGGTCTCATAACCGGTTCTTTGAAACTGTCTCCCTATAAATTCCGGTATCAGGGCTATAAGGAGGCCCTGGAGGAATTGGGATTGAAAGAGATCACCTCCGAAGCCAAAGGTTTCACCAATTCCCTGGAATATGGCTACCAGGCCACCCGGCAGATGCTCCAGGAGCATCCGGAACTGGACGCCATCCTGGCGGCCATGGATGCCCAGGGGATCGGAGCCATGCGGGCCCTGAAGGAAGCAGGGAAAAAGGTCCCCAGAAATGTGCGGATCATCAGTCTGACCGGTCACGAAATCGGCAGTATGCTGGAAACCACCATGACCACTCTGGAAATGCCCGCCCGGGAAATCGGCCGGAAAGCCGCCCAGCTGGTGCTGGAACAGATCGAAGCCAAGGATCGGAGTGCCGTGGCCATCCAGCATGTGGTCTATGATTCGGTACTGATCGAGCGGGAAAGCACCTGATACAACTGTTGTGCAACCATTGTAGGACATGAGTTGGATGAAAAAAGGTGTTGCACGTTGTGTGCAACACCCCTGTCACTGGCCTCTTCTCACTGGTCACTGGATGCGGGCGGACCAAGGGAGCTGTGAAAAAATGAGAAATCTTTTTTTCACAGCTCCCTTTTTTACATAAATTTTGAACCGAAGCTGTATACTGTCAAGGCCGTGGTGAACAGATAGCATACAGTCATGGCAATCTGGAGCAGCCGGGGCGGCTTCAGGCCGGCCTGGACGTCTTTCCGCCAGATCATCAATGTAACGAACAGACCGGCTGTAGGCGTTCCGATACTGGTGGCCAGGTTGGCCAGGAAAATCAGCTGGGTGGGAGACCCACTGTAGGCAAAGCACACAGCCACCCCCAGCAGCAGGCAGGCCACGCAGCTCCACCGGACCCGTTTGCTTTCCAGGCTCACTTCCCAGTCCATTCCGGCGTTCAGCAGCACCACTCCCCGCTGGGTGTTCCCCATAAGAGCGGAAAACGCAGATCCCAGCAGCGCTGCCCCCATCACATAGCGGGCTTTGCTTCCCAGGACCGGTTCCAGCATCCCGGCCATCTGTACCGGACTGCTGATCTGAAGGCCCCTGGGGTGGAGCACAATGGCTCCCACGGTCACAATGGCCCCGGAAATCAGGATGACCGTCAGGACATGGGCACAGGCATCGGACAGCATGGTCCCATTGAACAGATCCTGCTTCTTCCATTTTTTCTCTGCCCCCAGATACGTTCCATAAATCCCGGCGGTAATGGACGCATGGGTGCTGAGAAAGGCCAGAGAGCTTAGGACACTCCCTTCCGGAAATCCCCAGTGGATGATTCCCTGGAAAAAGCCCTGGGGATCCGGTCCCCCGGAAGCGTACAGCGTGGCATAAAACGCCACGATCATGCCCAGGATACAGACCATCACCCCTTTTTCGATTTTGGAATAGGTGTCCTTGGAAAAATACAGCCCCAGCAATAGTGCCAGCATAATCAGCGCTCCCACCTTCCAGTCCACCCCAAACAGCAGATTCATCCCTGCCCCGCTGCCGGAAATGTTCCCAAAAGTGAAAAACAGGCAGGAAAAGAACAGGCAGATGCCTACAAAGGCCGCTGCTCCTTTGCCATAATAATGCCGGATGCCGTGGAGCAGAGGCATCCCGGTAAGCATGGCCAGCCTGTAACAGGTAAGCATAAAGGTAATGCTCATGATGAAAATGGGAATGAACAGCCACAGCATCCTGTACCCATAGCTGGAACCCAGCATGGCTGCGGTGGTAATGGCTCCCGGCCCCACCACCACCCCGGCCAGGATGATCCCGGGGCCGATCCGTTTGAGGATTTCCAGGGCAGTCAGCCGTTTGACTGTCGCCGGGTCGAATCCGAGTTGTTTATTGATTGTTGTTTCCATTGTGTATTCCTTTGCTGATAATAAAGCGGCTGCCCGTCATTGGATGAGCAGCCGCTTTGCAGTTTCCTTTATAGAAGGTAAGAAGGGTGGATTGAATCAATCCGTTAAAAGGGATTGTTTTCGCCTGTTTTAGGAGGATGGGTTTGTTTATTTTTCAAACGGTTTCATATCCACTTTAGGCAGGCCGCTCTTTTTCAGACCTTCTGCCACCCAGTCTTTTTCTTCCTGGTCCAGAGGCAGCACCGGTTTCCGCATGAGGCCGCTGGTGAATACGCCCCGCTGTACCAGAGCTTCCTTCAGGCGGGCATGGGCTTCACCGGAAGGCTGGCCGCCGCCGTAAATGGCCTGGCTGATGGGGTAGATGTTGTTGGAAGCATCCTGGGCTTCCTTCAGGGTGTGGTTGGCTGGATCCTTGAAGACGTTCCAGGCTGCAGTGATCAGTTCAGGCACGCAGCCGGCAAACCCGATGAGAGCGCCGTCCATGCCAGGGAACCAGGATACGCACAGGGTTTCGTCATGGCAGGTGATCAGAGATACATCCGGGCAGGCTTTCCGCAGTTCACGGACATCATGTTCGTAGATGGCGGTGACACGGGTGCCCATCTTGATGGCCTTTACATGGGGGATTTCCTTGACCATCTTGATCAGGGTTTCCACCGGATAGAAGGCTTTGCTGGTGGCCGGATACAGATGGATGATAATGTCGATGTCGGCACCGTCAGCCACGTCTTTCACGAACTGGAAGGGAGCTTTGGGGTTCATCCCGAAACGCAGCCACATATGAGGAGGCATCAGCAGGATCCCGTCAGCCCCGGCGTCTTTGGCATCTTTGGCCATTTCGATGGCGCCTTCGGTATTTTCACAGTTGACCCCGGAGATGATGGTCATCACATCCCCGCATTCTTCCGCACAGATTTCCGTAACCCGTTTCCGTTCTTCCCGGGTCAGGCCGGTGACTTCGCCGGTATGGCCGTTGCAGACCAGGCCTTCGATGCCTTTGTTGTAGAAGGATTTGATCCAGCGCAGGTACGCTCTGAATTCCGGTTCGTTGATGGAATAATCAGCATTCAGAGGAACGGATACCGCCGGGAAAATGGTCTTGAAGTTCTTTACTTTTGCCATGGTGAAAACCTCCTGAAAATGATCTTATATTTTTCGCTTGTCTCTGCAATCGTTTGCATCAACCTTGGCTATTTTATATCATGTTTTCCGGTTCCCCGTCAATATTTTCTGACAGTTCCGCAATTTTTTGCATTGCAATTTTCAGGACTTACCTAGTATTGATGCGCTCCTTCGGCTTTTTTCCATTTTTTATCTTTTTCCGTTTTTCTCCTGCAAACGATTTCACACCATGCCTGTGCTGCTCTGCAGCATCCTGGAAAACTGCTATAATGGGTCCTGTCTGAAAGGAGTGTTCCCCATGTATAAAAAATTTTGGCTTTCGATGACCGCCTTGCTGACGGTCCTGGCCTGTCTGCTGCCCATGGAGGTCCTGGCCCCCACCGCGGAGGCCCGCCGGTACCAGCGGGTGGTGATCCTCAGTGACATCCATTATGGGAGC
Source organism: Acidaminococcus sp. HCP3S3_H5 (assembly GCF_052122235.1). NCBI lineage: Bacteria > Bacillati > Bacillota > Negativicutes > Acidaminococcales > Acidaminococcaceae > Acidaminococcus > Acidaminococcus sp. HCP3S3_H5. The sequence goes on along the minus strand of NZ_JBQKCS010000005.1, from coordinate 52,864 downwards.
AAATCCCAAAAGCCGGACGTCCGGACCCGGAAGATCCACAACAAGGAACAGGCGGTCCGGGACATCAACCGCTGGCAGGATGTGGACCTGTGCGTCTTTACCGGGGATATGGTCCAGAAAACCGGCAGCCCGGCAGATTACAAACTGGCCCGGAAGCTGACGGATCATCTGAAAAAGCCCAAGGAATTCCTGGCCGGGAACCACGAAATCATCTACCACCGGGATCTGTCCAGCACCGGAAAACTGGTTCCGGCAGATTCCTACGAACGGGGTCTCCATATGCAACAGTATGAAAAGGACTTTGGTCCCCTGTATCATTCCCGGAAACTGGGCCCCTACTTCCTGCTGTTCCTGTCCCCGGATACCCTGGAAAGCAAATATGCAGTGGAACTGTCCAAAGAACAGCTGGACTGGCTGAAAAAGGAACTGAAAGACCACCGGCAGGAACCCACCCTGATCTTCTGTCATGCCCCTGTCACCGGAACCATGGTCCCCGGCAGCAAACTGGACAAACCCCGGAATTATGTCCAGCCGGCCAAAGCCATAGGCAAACTGCTCCGGGCCAATCCCCAGATCCTCCTGTGGGTTTCCGGCCATACCCATACTTCTCCCAAAAATCCCAGTTTTTCCAATCCGGTGAACCAGATTGCCGGTACAGCCATCCTGGATGTGTACAACCCCACCTGGGACGGAAAACAGGTATGGACCAATTCCCTGTACCTGTACCCGGAAAAGATCCTGATCCGCACCTACAGCCACAAAACCCATCAGTGGCTGCCTCAGTTTGACCGGACCCTGTGGGTTCCCAGGGAATTGAGAAAGGAGATGTGAATTTTTTCACACCCCCCTTTTTTTACAAACTGCTGTAAATGGATTTCTTTTCGTTTTTCTCTGGATTCTTTTCCATGGAGATGAAATAGTGTTCCGTATCTTCCACCAGGCTGTTGGCCAGGAGGCTGCGGAAGGCTGCCGGTTCCATCCCCTCTCCCTGGACAGCGAACACATAGTTCCCGGTTTCCCAGCGGGCTGCGTAGGATTGGGGGGCCCAGCTGGGCAATTTCCGCATTTGTCTCATTTATACGTTGCTTATGCCATTCTTTTCCATATATTCCACTTAATTCTTCTTTGTTTATCTCTTTTTTCAAGCCTGTGCGGATCCTCACCTTGGTCTCTGGCTGTCCCAGACGAAGAAAAGACAAGTCTGCGAACCGTCCTCCGATTACGGAAAATCCATCTGGAGCGTACCCCGAATCCAGGCTAAGGGTCAGTGGTGCAAACCCCAGGACACGGGCGGCGGATCCATAGGTTCCATAACTGACAATGGGGTTGGGGATCTGGACGGATCCTTCGTCAGCAGGAGCGGCAGCCCCCAGGCCGGCAGTGCCCAGGACCAGTACAACCGCCCCGGCAGCCAGGGAATGTTTCAGTTGAGAAGTGTACATGGCAAGACCTCATTTCCGATAGAGTAAAAAACTGTGTTTCCAGAAGGAGTGTAACACCGAAAGGCCCGTGGAACAAGAGGAAGAACGGTTTTGGAATGGAAAAAACAGCCTTAACGGGGAAAGTGCATAAAAAAAGTGTAGGAGTTTACAGGAAAAAGGGGAGGAGGCGGCTGCAGAGGCAGCAGCCTCCGATCAGCAGTCAATGGTCAACAGCTGAAGGAGGAAACCCGCGGCTGCCAACCCACCGCCCTTTTCCTCTTTTTTCTTTTGGCACAAATAAAAAAAGAAGCTGTTGCCGGAGCAACAGCTTCTTTTCATTTTCAATTGGTGGGATTATGCGGATTCGAACCGTAGACCTCATCGATGTGAGCGATGCGCTCTAACCAACTGAGCTATAATCCCGATAAATTGTATTATACGCTACTTGTCCAAATAATGCAAGGTTTTTTAGAAAAAAATTCCGGCAGCCACGCCGACCACCAACAGCCCCGGCAGCATGTTTCCCACCCGGATCTTCAACAGTTTAGTCATGTTGATGCCGATCCCCAGGATCATCAGTCCGCCGCAGGCGGCAACTTCCTGGACCACAAGCTGGCTCATCCAGGGCCCCAGGAATCCTGCCAGAGCGGTAAGGATTCCCTGATAAACCCCAACGGACAGAGCCGAGAACAGGACACCGACCCCAAAATTGGAAGCATAGATAATGCCGCTGAGACCGTCGATCAGCGCCTTGGTGTAAAGGGTGGTGGGATCCCCGGACAGCCCGTCCTGGATGGACCCCACAATGGCCATAGCCCCTACACAGTACAGCAGACTGGCGTTCAGGAACCCTTCCACAAAGGCGTCCGTCCCGGCATCCCCCTTCTTCCGGGATTTTTGGAATTTTTCAGCCAGGAGGGTTCCCACCTGTTCCAGTTTTTCCTCAATACCCAGGGCTTCTCCCAGGATGGAGCCCACCACCAGACTGATGATGGTCAGCAGGATGTGCTGCCCCTGGAGAGCCATCTGGATCCCCAGTACAATGACACACAAAGCCAGTCCGTAGATTACGGTTTCCTGGTATTTTTCCTTGATTCCCCGGCCCACCAAAAGACCGATCAGACTGCCTCCTGCAATGGCGGCCACATTCACAACCGTTCCCATTCCCACCATAGCCGCCTCCTACACGGTAAAGCGGCCGGTTTTTTTCCGGCCGACGTTTTTTTCCGGCCCTTTCAGCAGATCATAGAGCCGTTCCAGATCTTCCGGCCCGTAGTATTCGATGAGGATCCGTCCTCCTCTGTCCTTTTTGAACGGTTCTATCTTCACCCGGGTCCCCAGATACTGGATCAGTTTTTCCTGGAAGGCATGGGTATCCGTATCCTGGGGCTGGCTTTCCCTGCCGGCGGCTTTCTTACCGCCCTTCTTCTGTTTTTCCGGTTTTTCCGGAGGAATCAGGTCCTCTTCCGTCTGGAAATACAGATGCCAGGGCTTCCCTTCCCGTTCCGCCTTGGCCACTTCTTCCACCACCCGGGCGGACCAGCCTCCTTCCGCTGCCTTCCGGGCCAGTTCCGTGATTTTCTCCGGCGCATCCAGTCCCAGGAGCGGCCGTACCTGGCCGGGGGTAAGTTTGCCTGCAGAGACCATTTCCGCCGCCTCAGGAGGCAGTTTCAGCAGCCTCAGGGCATTGGCCACCGCAGCCCGGCTCTTCCCCAGCTTGGCCGCAGCCTCCTCCTGGGTGAGCCCCAGGCTTTCCATCAGGTTCTGGATGCCCCGGGCCTCTTCCATGGGATCCAGATCGCTGCGCTGCATGTTTTCCACCAGGGCCACTTCCATCATGGCACCGTCATCGTATTCCCGGACCACCACCGGCACTTTGGTGAGCCCGGCGGCTTTGGCCGCCCGCCAGCGCCGTTCTCCGGCCACGATTTCATACTGCCGGCCTTTTTTCCGGACGATGAGAGGCTGGATCACCCCGCTTTGCCGGATGCTTTCCTCCAGTTCCCGGAGCTTGTCCGGATCGAAGGTCTTCCGGGGCTGGTAGGGATTGGGCTTCAGATTCTTCAGGGCCACTTCCCCTACGGTTTCCCCGGCTTTCTTTTCTTCCACCACCGGTTTGGGAGCCGGTGCCTTGGTCCTGCGCCCTCCAAACATCTTGTCCAGGCCCGTCATGCCCAGACCGCCTTTCTTACCGGCCACGGCGCTTCACCTCCCTTGCCAGGCTCCTGTAAGCCTCTGCCGCCTTCCCGTGGGGATCGTACACCGTAATGGGCTGGCCGTAGCTGGGCGCCTCTCCCAGCCGTACGGAACGGGGGATCATGGTCTTGAACAGAAGATCCGGGAAATGTTCCTTCACCTGGCCCACCACATCATTGGACAGGTTGGTCCGGCTGTCGGTCATGGTCATGACGATCCCTTCAATGGCCAGGTCCGGATTGGTGGACTGGCGGATCCGGTCCACCGTAGCCAGCAGCTGGGTCACCCCTTCCAGGGCATAGAATTCGCACTGGATGGGAACCAGCACTCCATCCGCCGCCGTCAGGGCATTCACCGTCAGGAAACTGAGGGAAGGAGGACAGTCGATGATTACGTATTCATAATTGTCTTTTATTTTGGACAGATGCTTCTTCAGGGCATTGGCGGGATTCTTCTTTTCGATCAGGTCGATTTCCGCCCCTGCCAGGTTCATGGTGGCGGGAGCCACCCACAGGTTCTTCCAGGCAGTGGGCTGGATGATGCTGTCCAGCTCCGTATTGTTGATCAGCACATCGTACATGCAGCAGGCCAGGCTGCTTTTATCGATACCCAGACCGCTGGTGGCGTTTCCCTGGGCATCCAGGTCCACCAGCAGGGTCTTTTTCCGGCTTTCCGCCAGACAGGCCGCCAGGCTGATGCTGGTGGTGGTCTTCCCCACCCCGCCCTTCTGGTTGGCCACGGCAATGACTCGGGTCATAGGGTCCACTCCTTTCGTTTCTTTTTGGGACACTGTAGGATATTGTAACATAGAAATGAGGTTGTTGCACATAGCAGCAACAACCTCATGCGGTTTTACGGCCCTAAACCCTGTATCCTCTCTTCCCGATTTCCACCACCGTCTCACAGGCTTTCACCAGGCTGGGGATGGGGAGGTATTCGAACCGGCCGTGGAAATTGGCTCCTCCGGTGAACAGGTTGGGGCAGGGCAGACCCCGCCAGGACAGCCGGGCTCCGTCGGTGCCGCCCCGGATGGGATCCACCGACGGAGTGACCCCAACGGCTTCCATGGCCTCTTTGGCCAGTTCCACTACGGCCATGTGTCCGTCCCGGATCTTTTCCCCCATGTTGAAGTACATGTCCCGATGCTCCACTTCCACGCTGCCGGCCCCGTACTTTTCATTCAGGAAAGCGGCCAGACGGTCCAGGAAGGCTTTCCGTTCCTCAAAATGCTTTTTGTCATGGTCCCGGATCAGCATGTGGATTTTGCAGGTCTCCACATCCCCGGTGATCTTGTGTACATGGAAGAATCCTTCGTACCCTTCGGTATATTCCGGCTTTTCCCCGGCAGGCAGGGCCTGCTGCCATTCCATGGCCAGGGTCAGGGCATTCTTCATCTTCCCTTTGGCGGAGCCAGTGTGGACGCTGCGGCCGTGGAAGGTGATCACCGGATTGTCCGCGTTGAAGTTCTCATATTCCAGGCCTCCCAGTTCGCCCCCGTCCACGGTATAGGCAAAGTCCGCCCCGAATTTTGCCACATCGAAGGCAGAGGAGCTCCGGCCGGTTTCCTCATCAGGGGTAAAGCCCACCCGGAGAGTCCCGTGGGGAATTTCCGGATGGTCCCGGAAATATTCCAGAGCCGTCACAATGGCCGCCACCCCGGCTTTGTCGTCCGCCCCCAAAAGGGTGGTGCCGTCGGTGAACAGGATATCCTGGCCCCGGTACTTTTTGACCTCCGGGAAATCTTCCGTGGAAAACAGGATCTGTTTGTCCCGGTTCAACAGGATGTCTTTTCCGTCATAGTTCCGGACCAGGAGGGGCTTCACGTCCTTGCCGGAAGCTTCCGGACTGGTGTCCATATGGGCGATGAATCCCACGGTGGAACCGGTGATCCCTTCTGTGGCCGGCAGGGTGCCCATTACATACCCCTGGCCATCCAGGGACACATCCGTAAGCCCCAGACTTTTCAGTTCTTCCGCCAGGAATCTGGCCAGCACCATCTGGCCCGGTGTGCTGGGCAGTTCTCGGTCATTTTCTTCGCTGGATTGGGTATCGAAAGAAACGTAGTTCAGGAAACGGTTGGTGATTTTTTGGGAGTCGATCATGGTATCATTCCTTTCCGATTTTTTTGGGGGGGGACAAAAAGCTGTCCCCATGTCAATTGTCAATGGTCAATTGACTATTGACGGTGTGAAAAGCCTGCTTTTCACACCTTATCACAGCTTAAAATCCACAATGGCTCCCACGCCCACTCCGTCAACCCGGTTGATGTTGGTGATGCTGGTGGCGTCGATGGGGATCATGGCCTTGACCCGGGCCACGCTGAGGAATTTTCCTTCCAGCTGTCCCACGGCTTTTACCTTGTCCACTTGAGCTTTGGGGCCCACCACCTGGACGGCCCCGATATAGCTTCCGCTGCCCATACTGAGAATGGGCACCACTTTGGTGGCGTAGTGGGTATCCAGGCCTTTCTGGAGAGTCAGTTTGTTGATGAAGGTGTTGATCTCCCCGCCGAACCGGCTGACCAGGTAGCTGATGCCTCCCAGTTTCAGCACGGATCCCAGGTCAAAGGCCTGAGCCGGCAGGGCAGCGGTACCTGCCCCCAGCAGATAGGCGGAAAGTACCGCAGCTGCAATTTTTTTGTTCATGATGGAGCCTCCTTCCGGTTGTATCTCCCCTAGGATATCATAAAGAAGTTACGTTTGTGTGACAAATGGGATTGTTGCACGTTCTGTGCAACAATCCCAAGCTGTAGAGCCGCATGGCGGCTCAAGTCCGGAGTCTGAAGTCAGGAGCCGAAGGATAAATTTGCAGGCAAATTTTTGAATGTGTAGAACCTTTGGGCAAAATGATATCCCGGGTCGATTTCGAGTCCGGTTCTATATAATCGAAAGGATCCGCCCAACCAGGCAGATCCTTTCCTGAGGCTCCAGACTTCAGACTTCCGACTCTCGACTATAAAAAAGGCAATGTTTCACGTGAAACATTGCCTTTCTTTTGCCGCTTACAAAGGCTTCTTTACTGCCGTCCCCGCTTTTCTGGGATACTGTTTCGGGGTGGAGCGGACTTTTTCTATGGTGATGATGGCCCGTTTGTCTGTGAGCCCCGGCAGCTGCACCGGCCGGACCTCCCGGATCTTTCCGCCCAGCACTTCCACTGCATGGCGGGCGGCATCCGCTTCTTCCTGGTATTTGCTGCCCTTCATGGCGTAGAACACTCCGCCTACCCGGACCAGTGGCAGGCAGTATTCCGCCAGCACCGGCAGAGCCGCCACCGCCCGGGCCACCGCCACATCGAATTTCTCCCGGAGAGCCGGATCCTTCCCGGCATCTTCCGCCCGGCCGTGGACCAGCCGGACCTGCCCCAGGCCCAGGGTCTCCACCACCTGACCCAGGAAGTTCAGCCGTTTCTGGAGGGAATCGATAAGGGTCACCCGCATCCCCGGATCATAGATCTTCAGGGGCAGTCCCGGAAAACCGGCCCCTGTTCCCACGTCCACAATGGTGTGGTTGTGAAAGGCTTCCCGGTTGTACACCAGCAGGGAGTCCACCATATGCTTCACCGCCACTTCCTCCGGATCCGTAATGGCGGTCAGGTTCAGGCTTTTGTTGGTTTCCAGCAGCAGGTCCCCATACTGCTGGAACTGGTCCAGCTGTCCTTCCGTAAGAGGGAAGCCGACAGCCTCTGCCGCCTGTTTCAGTGTTTCCCGGTAACTCATGCTTCTTCTCCCTTCCGCCGCTGGGTCTCCAGATACACCATCAGCACGCTGATGTCCGCCGGGGATACCCCGGAAATCCGGCTGGCCTGGCCGATGGATACCGGCCGCTGTTTGGTGAGCTTCTCCATGGCTTCCGAAGACAGTTCCTGGATCCGGCTGTAGTCCAGGTCCTCCGGCAGCAGCTTGTCTTCCAGTTTCAGGGCCCGTTCCACTTCCTGTTTCTGTTTCCGGATATAGCCCTGGTACTTCACCTGCACATCCACCTGTTCCGCCGCATCCACCGGCAGTTTTTCCAGGCCGAAGGCGTCCGCCAGTTTTTCATAGGTCACTTCCGGCCGCCGGAGGAGATCCAGCATATTGATGGAACTCCGGAGGGCCGTGGATCCCAGGCCGGTGATCTTTTCCTGGTTTTCCTCGCTGGGGGCCAGGTTGATCTTGGACAGATTGGCCAGGGTCCGTTCAATGATGTCCCGCTTCTTCGTAAAGGCGTCATACCGCTCATCGGTGACCAGCCCCGCATCCCGGCCCTTCTGGGTCAGCCGCAGGTCTGCATTGTCCTGGCGGAGGAGCAGCCGGTATTCCGCCCGGCTGGTCATCATCCGGTAGGGTTCCGTGGTCCCCTTGGTCACCAGGTCATCGATGAGCACCCCGATGTAGGCATCGCTCCGTTTCAGGATCAGGGGCTTCTTCCCCTGGAGCTTCAGGGCTGCGTTGATCCCGGCCATAAGGCCCTGGGCAGCGGCTTCTTCATACCCGCTGGTGCCGTTGGCCTGGCCGGCACTGAACAGGCCGCTGATGGCCTTGTGTTCCAGGTTGGCTTTCAGCTGGAGAGGATCCAGGCAGTCATATTCGATGGCATAGCCGGCCCGCATCATCTTGCAGTGTTCCAGCCCCGGGATGGTCTGCATGAAGGCCACCTGGATCTCCGCCGGCAGGGAAGAGCTCATGCCCTGGACATACACTTCGTTGGTCCGGAGCCCTTCCGGTTCCAGGAACAGCTGGTGCCGGTCCTTGTCGGCGAACCGGATGATCTTGGATTCGATGCTGGGGCAGTACCGGGGCCCCACCCCTTCGATCATGCCGTTGAACATGCAGCTCCGGTCCAGGTTGTCCCGGATGATCTGATGGGTCCGGGGATTGGTGTAGGTCAGATAGCAGGGCACCTGGTTCCGGGTGGTGATGGTGCTCATGAAGGAGAAGTTCCGGACCCGTTCATCCCCGTACTGAGGTTCCATCTTGGTGTAGTCCAGGGTCCGGGCATCCACCCGGGCAGGGGTGCCGGTCTTGAACCGCATGAGCTGGAGTCCCGCTTCCTGGAGGGACCCGGTAAGCTTCATGGCGGACCGCTGGCCGATGGGGCCGGACATGTAGGCCACTTCCCCGTAGAGGATCTTCCCCCGGAGATAGGTACCGGTGCACAGGATCACCGCATCCGCTTCGAACACTTCCCCGGTTTCCGCTTCCACCCCCTGGACCTGGCCGTTCTTCACCAGCAGCTTGTCGATCATCAGCTGCTTCACATCCAGGTTGTCCTGGTTTTCCACCACTTCCTTCATGATGGTGTGATACAAAGGCTTGTCCGCCTGGGCCCGGAGCGCCTGGACCGCATACCCTTTCCCGGTATTCAGCATCCGCATCTGGATGCAGGCCTCATCTGCCGCCAGGCCCATCTGCCCGCCCAGGGCGTCGATTTCCCGGACCAGGTGTCCCTTGGCCGGTCCCCCTACGGAAGGGTTGCAGGGCATCAGGGCGATATTGTCCATGGACAGGGTAGCCAGAAGGGTCTTCTGTCCCATCCGGGCTGCTGCCAGAGCCGCTTCGCACCCTGCATGGCCGGCTCCCACAACAACCACATCATAATGATCCACTACGATCATGCTGTTTTCCTCCGCTTTTACTTGCCCACACAGAACTGGGCAAAAATCTCATCGATGATTTCATCCGGCACATCTTCCCCGGTGATCTCCCCCAGGTCATGGAGGGCCTGGGTCAGGTCGATGGTAAGACAGTCATAGGGCAGGTGCTGCCGGGCCCCTGTCAGGGCATCCTCCAGGCTCTGGAGGGCCTTTTCCAGCAGGTTCTGCTGCCGGGCGTTCTGGGTCATGCTGCTGCTTTCGCTGTCAGAGCCTTCCCCGTACACGAAATCCCGGAGCCACTGTTCCACCTGGTCCAGGCCCCGGCCTTCCTTCACGGACAGGACGATCACATCCCTGTCCCCACAGGCTTTCCGGAGGGCTTCCACGTCCAGGGCCAGAGGCAGGTCCGCCTTGTTCACCAGGATTAGTTTCTTCCGGTCCCGGAGGCTGTCCAGCAGCTGCCGGTCCTCCGGATCCAGCGGCTGGGAGCCGTCCAGCACCACCAGGGCCAGCTGGGCATCTTCCAGGGCCGCCCGGGACCGTTCCACCCCGATCTTTTCCACCAGGTCGCTGGTGTCCCGGAGCCCGGCAGTATCGGTGAGCACCAGAGGGATCCCTCCGATGGTCATCTGTTCTTCAATGATGTCCCGGGTGGTGCCGGGGATGTTGGAAACAATGGCCCGGTCCGCCTGGAGCAGGCTGTTCAGCAGGCTGGATTTCCCCACATTGGGCCGGCCCACAATGGCAGTCCGCAGCCCTTCCCGGAGGATCCGTCCGGCAGTGCCCCGGCGTACCAGGGTCTCCACCGCCTGTTTTCCTTCTTCCAGGATGGACACAGTCCGGTCATAGGTCACTTCTTCAATATCGTCTTCCGGATAGTCGATGCAGGCTTCCAGCTGGACCACCAGATCCCGGAGCTTCTTCCGCAGGGCCTTCACCTGCCGGGACAGACCGCCCTGATGGCCCCGGTTGGCTGCCGCCAGGGCCTGCCGGCTCCGGGCGTTGATGATGTCCATGACGCTTTCCGCTTCCGCCAGGTCCAGACGGCCGTTCAAAAAGGCCCGTTTGGTGAATTCCCCCGGTTCCGCCGGCCGGGCCCCTGCCTGGAAGGTCAGGGACAGGATCTCCTGGAGGGCTTCCCGTCCTCCGTGGCACTGGATCTCGCACACATCCTCCCCGGTATAGGAATGGGGGCCGGGCATGTACACTGCCAGCACCTCATCCACCACCTGGCCTTTGCCGTCCCGGATATGGCCGTACAACAACTTCCGAGCGTTTTCCTTCCCCAGCTTTTCCCGGCCGTCGAACAGCCGGTCTGCAATGGCCAGGCTGTGGGGCCCGCTGATCCGGATCACCCCGATGGAGCCCACCCCCAGGGCAGTGGCAATGGCACTGATTGTATCATCCATCTTTTTTTCCTCCAAAAAAAGGGGTTGTTGCCTGAGCAACAACCCCTTGTCAATTGTCAATTGTCAATGGTCAATTGCCGAAGGAAAGAATCTGTCCTGTCAGACAGATTCTTTTATTATGCAAAAACATATCGTGCTTACTCTAGCAATGACTGTCTATTTTAAGACCAGGTTTGATTCAATCCAAAAAAATTTGCCTGCAAATTTTATCATCCGGCCACTGACCATTGACCATTGACGGGGGTGCTGCATATCCGCTTTTCATGTGCAGCACCCCCTCATGCAGTTCCATTATTTCAAATCAATGACCACTTTCCGGTAAGGTTCTTCCCCTTCGCTGTAAGTGGTCACCGCCGGATCGTTCTGGAGACTCATGTGTACGATCTTCCGTTCGTAGGGATTCATGGGTTCCAGCATGGCTTTTTTCCGGGTCCGTTTCACCCGGTCCGCCAGGTTCCGGGCCAGCCGTTCCAGGGTTTCCCGCCGGCGTTCCCGGTAGTTTTCCGCATCCAGGATGATCCGGTTCCAGTTCTTCCGTCCCCGGTTCCCGGCCAGGTTGGTCAGGTACTGGAGGGCATCCAGGGTCTGGCCGTGTTTGCCGATCAGCACGCCGATGCCGTCCCCGTGGATCTTCAGGATGATTTCCTCATCCTTCCGGCTGATGAATTTTTCGATGAGCAGATCCATGCCCATGGCCCGGAAGATTTCTTCCAGGAAGGCCTTGGCTGCCGCTGCTGCCGCCTGCCGTTCCTCTTCCCGGTCCTCCGGAGCCTTGGCATCCTCCTGGGGAACCGCTTCCGTCTTCTCCACAGGGGCTTCCGCTGCTTCCGGAGCCGCCGGAGCTTCCGGTTCCGCTTCCTTCACCGTTACCCGGACTTTGGCATCCCGGCCTCCGAACAGGCCCAGGAGGGAAGGTTTGGATTCTTCCAGGACTTCCACCTCCGCCTGGTCCCGGCTGACGCCCAGTTCGGCCAGCGCTGCCTTCACTGCATCCTCGACGGTTTTGCCCGTCTTTTCCACCATGTTCATCTTCAAGCCTCCTTACAGGCCCCGAGGCACCTGTTTTGTCTTCTTATTTCTTCCGGTCCAGCAGGAACTGCTGTCCAATCTGCATAATGTTCATGACTACCCAGTACAGCACCAGGCCCGCCGGGAACTTGAAGCTGATGTACCCGATGAACAGGGGCATGAAATACAGCATGACCTTCCCCTGGGGATTGTCAGAAGCCGGCATGGTCTGTTTGGACTGGATAAAAGTGGTCAGTGCGGACAGGATGGGCAGGATGTAATAGGGATCCGGATCCGCAATGCTCTGCATCCACAGGAAGGAACTGGGGCCTGCATACTGGAAATCCCGGATGCCATAGAAAATCCCGATCATGATGGGCATCTGGATCAGGAGAGGCAGGCAGCCTGCCAGGGGGTTCACCCCTTCGGCCTTGTACAGTTCGGACATTTTCTGGTTCAGGGTCACCTTGTCATCCTTGTACCGGGCCTGCAGCTCCTTCATCTTGGGCTGGATCCGGCTCATGGCCCGGGTGGACGAAATCTGTTTGGCGGTAAGGGGCCACAGGATCAGTTTGATCAGGATGGTCATGATGATGATGGCCAGGCCGTAGCTGGGTTCACCGATAAGACGGGTCAGTTCATAGATGTGGGCCACAACCTGTTGGACAAACGAGCTTAAAATTTCCAAAGTTCGACTCCTTTTCTTCCTGTCCGTTACGGTACAGGATCATATCCTCCCTTGTGGAAAGGATGACATTTGAGTATTCTCTTCACAGCCAGAAAGGATCCCTTCAGGAACCCGTATTTCCGGACTGCCTCCAGCGCATATTGGGAACAGGTGGGTACGAACCTGCACCGGGGCGGAAAACAGGGAGAAATCCATACCTGATAAAAACGGATCAGGGCAATGGCAATTGTTTTCATAGACCCTCCGGGGTTTTACAGCAGCCCGGCCTTTCTGGCCAGCCGCCGGAAAACTTCCTCGTAAACTTCATAGGGAGCGTGTGCCAGACGATGACGGGCTACCCAGACAATGGCGTGTTTCCCCTTCAGACGGGCCTGTTCCTTCCGGAACACCTCCCGCATCCGGCGCTTTACCTGGTTCCGCAGCACAGCATGTCCCAGCTTTTTGCCCACAGCCGTCCCCAGCTGGTTCTCTCCGTTTTCGGAAGGGAGCACGTAAAAGACCCCGTACCGGTCCGCAAAGGAACGGCCTTTTTCATAGACCTCCTGGAACCGCTGGTGGGACTTGACCCGGTTGGCCTGGGTATATTTCATTGGAGGAACATTCTGTTCCAAAGTCCTGCACCTGCCTTGTAGTAAAATAGGCCGCGAAGAGCGGCCTATCTTGATCTTTATGCAGACAATCTCTTTCTGCCTTTTGCACGTCTTCTTTTCAAGACTTGTTTACCACCCAGAGTCTTCATTCTTTCTCTGAAGCCATGAGTCTTTTTTCTCCGATTGTTATTCGGTTGAAAAGTTCTCTTCATGTTCCTAACCCTCCCTTGCCTCCAAAGATACGTCAAGATCTATAATAAGTAAATCGTTTGACAGCTCATATCATTATAAGAGGAAAAAGGGAGGGTGTCAATATATTTACAAAGAAAAGAGGAGAAAATGACTGATTTTTTTACTTTTCATGGACCCGTTTCCCGGTAATGTGTTCCGGCACCAGTTCCAGCATGGTCACCCGGCTGGCCGCCCGGGCCATCACCTGGTCCACTTCCTCCGCCGAAGGGTAGTATTTCAGGCCGATCTGCCGCAAAAGGGCCATGGCCCGTTCCGGATCCTCCAGCACATGGAGCCGGCCGAACACGATCACCGACCGGACTGTGTAAGCCCAGTCCCCCGGGAGCTTCACTCCGGCATCGTGGACGCAGAAAGACACTTTGTCACAGCGCCGGATGGCATCGATCTTGTGGCCTTCCCCGGCTCCGTGGAAATAGATCCGGCCGGTTTCCCGGTGGTAATAATAGTTGATGGGCAGGGCATAGGGATATCCCTCATCCCCGGCCAGAGCCAGGGTCCCCCGTTTTTCCTCTTCCAGCACCTTCCGGCATTCCTCTTCCGGAAGGGCCTGTTTGAATCGCCGCATGGGACGGAACATGGTATCAACCTCCTTTGTGTATGGGGCTGCTGTCTCTGCAGCAGCACCCTTATTTTCCATACCCTCTGGGCATCACGTCCGGAGGGATGGGACACTGGTAAGTGCGGCCGGCCATACGCTTTTCCAGTTCGGCCCGGGCTTCCTGCAGCACCGCCGGCTGTTCATAAAGGGTCCGGGCCCCTTCCGCCAGCACCCGGGCAGCGAAGAAGCAGCCCTTCAGGGCCACGGTGCCCTTGTCCTGGGCCACCCACTGCCAGGAATGGGCACTGGTGCCGATGGCAAAGCAGGCGGCGGCAAACTGGGCCAGAGGAGTCACATAACTTACATCCCCGGTATCCGAAGACCCCATGGCCACCGCGTTGGTGGGCTGGTAGGGCAGGATATAGGCTCCGGTGGGGTCCTTCCGGATCAGTTCCTCCCGGAGTTCCGGATCCGGGAAAGGCGCCATCCCGGGATCCTGCCACACCCGTTCCGGAGCCAGCTGGTCCTGGAACTTCTTCAGGAAGGCTTTTTCCGCTTCCGTACGGAGGGGAGCGCCCACCTGGACCATGGCATCATGCAGCACTTTTCCCAGGGTCCGGTTGGGCACCAGGTTGGACACTGCCTTGTCGAACCGGACGGACAGCTCCGTTTCCGTCATGAGAGCCGCCCCCCGGGCAATGTTCACCACCCGGTCATACAGCCGTTTGGTCTCTTCATTGGTCCGGGAGCGGACCAGATACAGCACTTCCGCCTTGGGTTGTACAACGTTGGGTGAAACCCCGCCGGTGTCCAGGATGGCATAGTGGACCCGATCATAATCCGCCATATGCTCCCGCATGTAGTTGACTCCCACATCCATAAGTTCCACCGCGTCCAGGGCGCTCCGGCCGTTCTGGGGAGCAGCCGCCGCATGGGCCGCCCGGCCCCGGAAGGTAAAGGCCGCCTGGATGTTGGCCTGGTTGGATCCCACCATCACTTCGTTCTGGGTCCCGGGATGCCAGGTAAGGGCTGCATCCACGTCAGCAAAAGCCCCTTCCCGGGTCAGGTAGGTTTTGCCGCTGCCCCCTTCTTCCGCCGGGCATCCATAGACCCGTACGGTTCCCCGGCCGGGATGGGCAGCCAGGTAATCCTTCAGGAGAAGGCCTGCCCCCACTGCCGCTGTGCCCAGAAGGCAGTGGCCGCAGCCGTGGCCGTTGGGATTCCCTTCCCGGGGCTTCTCCTCCCAGATCCCGTCTTCCTGGCTGAGACCGCTCAAGGCATCATATTCTCCCAGGATGGCGATCACCGGCTTCCCGCTGCCGTATTCCGCCACAAAGGCGGTGGGCATGTGGGCCAGTCCCCGGGTCACCTGGAAACCGTGGCGCTCCAGCAGATCCTCCATAGCCTGGGCGGACTGGAATTCCTGGAATTTCAGTTCTGCAAAGTCCCAGATACAGGCATTCAGTTTCTCCAGTTCCTTTTCATAGGGTTCCAGATTCATAGGTTTCGACCTCCCTTTTTCTTAAACAACTGTTGTACAACCATTGCCGGACACAGGTTGTTTTACTTCTTCCCCGGCTTGTCCCGTCGGGCGTCCAGCTCGTCCAGAAGCCGTTCCCGGGCCAGTTCATAGCAGGCATCGATATAGGTGAGCCCTGCCTGGCGCACCAGCTGGTACCCCAGGAGAGCCGAAGCTGCCTGGCCCACCACCGGCACCGCCTTCAGGAAACTCCGGGCGGCGAATTTCCGGCCCAGGGTCTTGATGATCACCTTGATCCCTTCCTTGCTCATGCCCCCCAGGACCATGGCCTTGTCCCGGAGAGACACCTTCCGGCTGCCGTGGATCAGTTCCGGGGTGATCCCGAAGGCATCCCGGATGCATCCGTACATCTGGTACAAGATCAGAAGGTCCACTGCCGCATCCACCCCGATGATGGGATTGATCCCGTTGTAGGCGGCGTAGGTGGAACTCCGGCGCACATAGCTCCGGGCCGCTTCCCGTTTGGCATCCAGCTGCTGCCGGGTCCGGGCCTCTGCGGTGAGGATGTACTTCTCCCGCCGGGCCGCAGGCATTTTCCGGATGATGGCGTCATTCAGTTCATCCAGCCCCGAAGGGGCATCCTTCCGGGCACACACAAAGACCAGTTCAAAGTCTTCCCGGCCCAGCTGTCCGGCCACATCCCGGCGGATGGCCTCTTCGCTTTCCTCCAGGCTCAGCCCCTCCTCATAGATCAGGTCCGTCTTGTTCCGGACAAAGATACAGGACTTGCCCTGGGCGGTCAGCTGCCGGAACAGTTCCGTATCCCCCTGGTGGAGCTTGTCGGAGAATACGCACAGGAACATATCATACTTGAAAAGATGGAATTGTTCTATGAACTCATTCCAGGGAAAGGATTTTGTCCCATAGCCCGGCAGATCGATAAAGGTGGCATCCCCGTGCTCCACCAACAACGGCTCCCGGGTGGTGTCCGTTTCCACCCCCACCGGGGCCGCCTGGTAGCCGCAGATGGCATTGATCAGGCTGGACTTCCCGGAGCCCGGCTGTCCGAACAGCACAATGGTCACATTCTCCTGATCCAGGTTCTTCAGTTTTTCTCTGATGGCATTTCCGTCTTTTGTCATGGTTCCCCCATCTGGATTTCCGCCTGGAGCCGTTCCAGGGCGTACTCCCAGCAGGCATCGATGTATTTTTCACCTAAAAAGTACATGCTTCCGGCGTTGAAGCCCATTACTGCCGCGCCCCCCACCACCGGGATCACTTTGGCCACTTTCCCGGAGGCCTTTTTCCGCAGGAGCCAGGTCAGCCCCTTGGTTACCCGTTCTCCGGTGACTCCTTCCGCCAGTTTCTTCACCACCTGGGAACTGGGCCCTTCCGGCTGGACTTCCTTTTCGCTGACTCCGAAGGCTTCCCGGATGGCCCGGTACAGGCTTTTCAGGATCTGGCTGTCCAGGGCCGCGTCCATGCCGATCACCGGGTTCAGGCCGTTGGCCGCCGCCAGGACCATGAATTTCTTCAGGGACCGTTCCGCCGCCTTCCGCTTCACCAGCAGGGCTTCTTCCGTATAGGCTTTGGCATGGCGGAAGAACCGGTCCCGCTGGGCTTCCGGCAAAAGCGCCCCCATGGCCCGTTCCAGTTCCAGGATCCCCCGTTCCGCCGCCGGCCGGTTCCGCCGGCAGCTGGTGAATACCACCTGTTCCCGGGGTCCCACCAGATGGTGGACATCCCGGGTGATCTTCTCCTCCAGCTCTTCCCGGCTGCAGGAAGGATCGTAGAGCCCGTCGCATTTGTTCCGGACAAACAGACACACCCGACCGGTCCGGGCGATCTTCCCGAAAAATTCCACATCCGCCTCATGGAGCTTTCCGGCGAACACGCACAGGAACAGGTCGTACTGGAGAGGATTGAAGGCGCTGAAATAAGCATTTTCCGGGAACAGGCTGGTGTCATAGCCGGGCAGGTCCACATAGATCACATCCGGACACTCCACGATCTGGGCCTGACGGGTGGTGTCCGTGGCCTGGCTCACCCGGGCCACCCGCTGGCCGGCCAGTTCATTGATCAGAGAGCTTTTCCCGGCTCCCGGCTGCCCGAAGAGGCAGATCTTGATTTTATGGTCCCGTTCCCGCTGCCAGGCCTGCAGGAACTGGGATACCAGGGCTTTGGCATCTCCGGCCATACGATTCCCTCCTTTATGCTTCTTCTGTTTCGTTGGCCAGGCTCCACATAAGCCGGGTCACGGCCGCTTCCAGGGTCATGGGGCCCCCGGATTCCACTCCGGCCTGGGCCGCCAGGATCCCCATGGGATACAGGGACAGATCCACCCCGTCAAAAAGGCACTGGCTGACGCACACCACCCGGACGCCTTTTTTGATGGCCCGGCGGATGGCCGGCAGGAAGTTCTGCTGGTCCGTATTCACCCCGCCGGCTCCGTAGCATTCCAGCACCAGGCCCTTGTAGCCCCGGTCCACCGCATAATCGATGATATCCGGTTTCAGCCCGGGAGTCATGGTCACCGCCATCACCCGGGGTTCCAGTTTCTCTTCCACCCGGAAGCCACCCACGTTTTCCCGGCTGGGCAGGTTCTTTTTGACCCCCTCCTTGCCGAAATACAGTACGGGAGCTTCATTGACACTTTCAAAGGCATTGGGGTTCCGGGTGAAGATCTTCTTGGCGCAGTCCCCTTTGATCACCTTGTTCCCGAAGGCCACGAACACCCCGGGCAGACCGCTGGCCGCCACGGAAAAAGCCAGTTCCAGGTTGCTCCGGGCATCGCTGTTGGTAAGGCTGAGGGGGACCTGGGCCCCGGTGAGCACCACCGGCTTCCCCAGATTGATCAGCATCCGGCACAGGGCGCTGGAGGTATAGGCCAGGGTATCGGTGCCGTGGGTGAGCACAAAAGCGTCATAATCGCTGTAATTGTCCCCGATCAGCCGGGCCCAGGCGCTCCAGTGGGCCGGTTCCAGATTGCTGCTGTCCAGGAGGGTCAGATCCCGGACGGTGATCTCTCCCAGGGTCCGGAGTTCCGGCACCTGTTTCAGGATGTCCTCTCCCTTCAGGGTAGGTTCCAGGCCTTCATCGGTTACCGTACAGGCAATGGTGCCGCCAGTGGTCAGAAAGAGTATTTTTTTCATGGATTTCTGGTTCTCCTTGTTCTATAATCTATAGAAACAATTATATCATATGTAGGTCATCCAGACAGAGGAAGTGACAGGTTTCCCGGATTTTTCAAGGTTGTATGCGGTTGTTTTGGTATAAAACAATGGTTGTTTTATGGTTGTTTATATATTTTCTGTTACCTTTGGAGGGGGAATTCCCATGATCTGTCTGCACACCCGAAACCTGAAGAAAAAGCTGGCCCTGGCCCTGTCCGGCCTGGTCCTGACCACATCCCTGACCCTGTCCGCCCTGCCGGCAGCGGAAGCCTTTGACTGGAGCAATGCCATCGGCTCCATCGTCCTGGTGTCCGCCCAGTACAGCATGCTGAACAAGCAGGTGGCCTACCTGGACGGCAAGGGCCGGGGAGAATACCTGAATCAGATCAAGCAGCAGGAAGGGGTCAATGAGGATCCGGAAGCCAATGCCATGCTGGACCGGGTCATGGGCCGGCTGTCCGCCGCCATTGCCAAGACTGATCCTTCCATCGAAAAGAATCCCTATCATTATTTTGTCAACGACAGCACCAAATTCAATGCTTACTGCACCCTGGGCCACAATGTATCCGTAAACATGGGCCTGTTCACCACCCTGAACTACAACGAGGACGAACTGGCCTTTGTATTGGGCCATGAACTGGGTCACGGGGAGCAGCACGACCCGGCCAACGGAGTGAAGCGTACCTTCCCCATTGCCCTTCTGGCAGCCGTGGCCGGCAGCCAGAGCAATATGCTGGAAGCAGTGGGCACCAACCTGCTGGCCAACCTGGGCAGTGCCAAGCTGGTGACCCTGCCTATGGAAAAGAAAGCGGATGAGCTGGGCTTCACCTACGCCACGGAAGCCGGATACAACCCGGGAGCCGGCAGTGCCCTGTGGCAGCGGGTAATGGAAAAGATGGGCAACAACCGGGAAACCTTCCTGGGCACCATCTTCATGCCCAGCGACCATCCCAACAACGGATCCCGCCGGGACAAGTATACCCAGCGGCTGTATGAATACAGCGGAAAACATGTGAATGTGGACAAAAAGACCGGAGCCATCCTGGTGAACAAAAAGGACCTGGGGCTGGTCCAGCCCGGAGGGGATATGAGCAGCCGGGAGCGGACCTACCTGGTGGCCGGCAGCCTGGCCAAAGTCTACCACGAACAACCCAATACACAACCTTCTGCTGAACAGGATGGCAGCAATCTCTACTTCGGCGGCCAGCGGATCATGAGCCTCCAGTATGGGGACAACGGAGCCCAATGGGTGGAAAAGCTGAACCAGGCGGCGAATAAAGGAAAACAACCGGTTAAACAACCGGTTGTTTCGAATAAAAAAGAAGGCTCCTCACGCTAACGTGAGGAGCCTTCTGGTCGCGGGCCGCGACCGGGCTTCTGCACGCTGCGTGCAGCAGCCCTTATTTCATCTCATCCGGCAGAATCAGATTCAGCACTACGGCCACCACGAACACTACCGCCACGCAGTTTTCTGCGAAGACGCTTTTCATCAGGTCCGGGAAAATCTTAAAGATGGAGGGATTCTGGGTGAAGCCGATGCCGATGGACAGGCTCAGGGCAGCGATGATCATGTTCCGCTGGCTGTAGCCGCAGCTGCCCAGCATCCGGACCCCGCTGACCACAATGGACCCGAACATCATCAGGGTGCATCCTCCCAGCACCGCTTCCGGCAGGGAAGCCAGGATCACTCCCAGCACCGGGAACAGTCCGGCCAGGATCATAATGGCGGCCCCGCTGGCCACGGCCTTCCGGTTCACCACATGGGTCATGGCAATGAGCCCCACGTTCTGGCTGAAGGACGTAATAGGCAGACAGCCGAACAGGGAGGACAGGGCACTGATGAACCCGTCCACTCCGATGGACCCTTCGATTTCCTTATCCGTGGCATTCCGGCCGAAGCCCATCACCGTCAAGGCAGAGGTATCCCCCAGGGTTTCCGTGGCAGACACCAGGAAAATCAGGAATACGGAAAAAATGGCATCCGGATGGAATTCCAGCCCATAGGGCAGAGGCTGGGGCAGGGAAAACAGCCCGGCGGAACTGATCTTGGACAGATCCACCATACCGTAGAAAAAGGCGGTGATGTACCCTACCACCAGGCCAAACAGCACGGACAGCTGCTTGTAGAAGGATTTGGCCTTGATGTTGAACAGCAGACAGGAAACCAGGGTCACGGTACCCACGATCATGTAGGGAGCTTCCCCGAAATGGGGATTCCCGAAGCCGCCTCCGAAGGAATTGGCCCCGATCCCCAGCAGGGAGAACCCGATGGAGGTCACCACGCTGGCGGACACAATGGGAGGGATGAACCGGCGCCACCACCGGGCAATGAGCCCCAGGCACCCTTCCAGACAGCCCCCTACCAGAGCCGCCCCCAGGATGGCCCCATAGCCGTATTTGGCTCCGATGACGCAGAAGGTGGACACAAAGGTGAAGCTGATCCCCATGATAATGGGCAGCCGGCTGCCCAGAGGCCCCACCGGGAACATCTGGAACAGGGACCCTACCCCGGCCATGATCATGGCCGCCTGGATCAGGGCCGCCGCCTGTTCCGTAGGCATCTTTACCGCCCCGGTGACAATCAGGATGGGAGCGATGTTGGCCACGAACATGGCCAGTACATGCTGGAGTCCGAAAGGCGCCGCTTTCTTCAGGGAGATTTTTCCATCAAACTGGTAAATCGGGTCAGTGCCAGTCTGGGCCGGTTCCTGGATTTTTTCTTCTTCCATGGCGCCCCCTTACCGGAATACGATGGTGCCGGTGGCCGCATCCATCTTTTCGATGATAGCCAGGCTCTTTACATCATAACCTTTCTTCCGCAGGGCGTCCCCGCCTCCCTGGAAACCTTTTTCGATGGCGATGCCCACCCCTTCCACTTCGGCGCCGGCCTGGTGGACCAGGTCGATAAGGCCTTCCACCGCGCAGCCGTTGGCCAGGAAGTCATCGATGATCAGCACATGGTCTCCTGCGTTGAGATACTTCTTGGAAACGATTACATGGTTCACCTTGTTGTGGGTAAAGGATCTGATTTCCGTGCTGTACACTTCTTTGTCCATGTTGCTGCCGGCGCTTTTCTTGGCAAACACCACCGGCACCCGGAAATGGACTGCCGTCAGGCAGGCAATGCCGATGCCGGAAGCCTCGATGGTCAGGATCTTGCTGATGGGCCGGTCCTTGAACAGCTGATAGAATTCTTCTCCCAGCTTGCTGATGAAGGGCACATCGATCTGGTGGTTCAGGAAACTGTCCACCTTCAGCACATCCCCGCTTTTGATGATGCCGTCCGCCAGGATCTTTTTCTGCAGTAAATTGTACTCCGCCATGTCTTCCTCCCGTTTCTTCCAGACAAATCAAATTCGTTTTCTGTAAAAGATTATTATATCATACCCTGGCTCCTGAGAAAACAAAAAAAGCTGTTGCCTCAGCAACAGCCTTCCGTCTTTCAATATGGAGCGGGCAATGGGAATCGAACCCACCTCTAAAGCTTGGGAAGCTTTCATTCTACCAATGAACTATGCCCGCATCAGATAGATTGTATTTTAGCAAATTTTTTCTTTTTTGTAAAGGGTGATCAGAATTTTTTTCTTTCCGCTGGCAATTAACATCCCCAGTTAACTTTTTCTGGCAGAACCCTCCAGATGGAGTATAATATAAGGATATGATTATGGACATATGACCGGACACACTGCTTCCACAGCGGTTTCCGGATCTGTCACAGGCAAAGAGGGGGATTTTTTTGAATACACCGGGCAAATTCCAGGAACTCCACAGTTTTTACGATACCCTGCCCAGCGGGATTTGTCTTTTTACCACCCAGGGATCAGAACAGATCCTTTTTGTGAACCCGGGCTTCCTGTCCCTGTATTCCTGCACCACTGAAGAGGAATTCCAGGTCCTTACCGGAGGCACCTTCCAGGGCATGGTGGATCCGGAAGACTACCAGCCCCTGGAAACCCTGGGCCAGAAGGCCGCCGCTGTCTCTCACCAGGAAACCGGCATGACCCAGATTTACCTGACCTTCCGGATCAAGACCCGGGAAGGCCATTTCCGGCGGATAGAAGGGACCCTGTCCAAAGGCACCCTGCCCCAGGTGGGTACCGTATGGATCATGAACCTGGTGAGCAGCTCCCAGAAAGTGCTGGTCCGGAAACAGGATCCGGTCACCGGGCTTATGGGGGTCCGTGCCTTCTACCAGACTGCCCTGAACCTGTCCCTGGAAAAAAAGGCCCAGGGCAGACTGAAATCCTACAACCCGGTATACCTGAACCTGACCAACTTCAAATTGTACAATGCCACCTGGGGGATCCAGGCCGGGGACAACCTGCTCCGGTCCGTGGCCAGCATTCTCCAGTCCCTGTTCCCGGGCCAGCTGATGACCCGGCTTACCGGGGACGGATTTGTGCTCCTGGCTCCGGCGGAAAAGCTCCGGGACAAACTCCAGGAAGCCGCCCGGCAGGTGGACCAGTGCACCGGCAACCCCACCATCCAGCTGAAGGCAGGAATCTATCCCCCCAATGAAAAAACTTCCCTGACGGATCTGCGCCATGCCTTCGACATGGCCAAATTCGCCTGCGATTCCATCAAGAAAAACGCCATCCAGTCCTGGGCTGTCTATACCCCGGAACTGGCCGCCCAGCAGGAGACCCGGGTCTTTGTGCTGGAAAACTTCTCCCGGGCACTCCAGTCCGGCCAGATCCAGGTGTACTACCAGCCCATTATCCGGAGCCTTACGGGCAAACTGTGCAGCCTGGAGGCCCTGGCCCGATGGATCGATCCGGAACGGGGGATGATCTCTCCGGGGATCTTTGTGCCCATCCTGGAAGAAGCCCGGCTGATCCACCAGCTGGATCAGTATGTACTGAGCCAGGCCGGCAAACTGCTCCGGGAACAGCGGCGGAACCACCAGCCCATGATCCCCATTTCCGTGAACTTCTCCCGGGTGGATTTCCTGGTCACCGACCCCTTCCAGCTGGTGGAAAAAGTGGTACGGAAATACGGGCTCCAGCGGAACTTCCTGTGCATTGAAGTGACGGAAAGCGCTCTGGTCCAGCATTCCTCCCACATTTTCCAGACCCTCCAGAAATTCCACAACAGCGGCTACAAAATCTGGCTGGACGATTTCGGCAGTGCCTACTCCTCCCTGAACGTGCTCCACAACTACCATTTCGATGAGCTGAAGATCGATCAGGCCTTCCTGAAGAACCTGAACGACAAGGGGAAGGAAATCATCACCTCCATCGTGCTCATGGCCAAGACCCTGGGAGTCCATACCCTGGCAGAAGGCGTGGAAACGGAAGAACAGCTGGCCTTCCTGAAAAAGATCGGCTGTGAAAAGATCCAAGGATTCTACTACAGCCGTCCCCTGCCCTACGAAAAGCTCCTGACCCATCTGATGAAAATGCACATCAAGCCGGAAAACAGCCTGGAAAACCAGTGCTATGAACAGGCCGGTCTCATGAACGTGGTGTCCGAAGCCCCCCTGGGCCTGTTCCGATATACCCGGAAATACGCCACCCTGCTGTACATCAACGAGGCCTACCAGAAGGTTCTGGCCAGTGTGGGCACCCATTCCCTGGAAGAAGCCAATGAGAACCTGCTGGATCCCGCCTATCCCTTCCGGGACAAGTTCCGGATGTTCCTGGACCAGGTGGCGGACAGCACCGCCACCCATTCCCTGGTATATGTGGACAACGGCCAGTACATCCGGATCAAGGCCCGGAAAATCATGGGCAATCCCCAGTTCTGTCTGGGCCGGCTGGAAATCCAGAACATCACCTTTGACAAAAACACCCGGCTCCACCACAAACTGGACAAACTGTTCCGGAACCTGGTGCTCATGTACGACTCCCTGATGTATCTGGATATCGGGAAAGACCAGGTCCAGGTGCTCCAAAGCTCCGTGCCTTCCCTGAACAGTGACGCCGTTTATCCGGACATTGCCGGCTTCCTGGCCCGCTACGCCAAGAAATTCGTCCATCCGGACGACCGGGAAAAATTTCTCCAGTTCACAGATCCGGACAGTCTCCACGCCCAGGGCCGGGAACAGGGCCGGGTGGATGCCAAGGACCAGTTCCGGATCCGCCGGCCTGACGGAAACTACCGGTGGATGATTTTCCATGCCATGTTCCTGTACAAAGATCCCACCCGGAACATCCTGCTGACCGTCCAGGACAATGTGTGGGAACGGAAGGATCTGACCACCCGCCGGAAAGAACTGCCTCTGTTCAACATGTCCCTGGGAGTCCCTCTGGAAAAGATACCCCAGACGGAACACGACTACCAGACCCTGCTGTGGAATGCGGTGCGCACCTCCCCCCTGAAATTCTTCTGGAAGGACAGCCAGCGCCGGTTCCGGGGTGCCAGCCGCTCCTTCCTGAAATTCTACGGCCTGGAAGAAAAGGACATCCTGGGGAAAACCGACGAGGAAATGGGCTGGCACCCCATGCCCGGCACCTTTCAGAACGATGAGGAAGAGGTGGTGCATCAGGGCCGGACCAT
Organism: Acidaminococcus sp. HCP3S3_H5; assembly: GCF_052122235.1. Classification (NCBI taxonomy): domain Bacteria; kingdom Bacillati; phylum Bacillota; class Negativicutes; order Acidaminococcales; family Acidaminococcaceae; genus Acidaminococcus; species Acidaminococcus sp. HCP3S3_H5. The sequence continues at coordinate 28,040 of NZ_JBQKCS010000005.1, read as the reverse complement.
TACCCAGCACCTGGGGACCTGCATTGTCCGGGGAGTCCCCCATCCCATTGTAGCCACCAAATCCCCTCTGTACAAAGGGAATCAGATTGTGGGACTTTTGGGCTATTTTGACGATCTGGAGAACTATCCCGCCCAGGCGGAACTGATCCGGGACCTGAATCTGAAAGATCCGGAAACCGGCTTTCTCAGCTACCGGGGCATGCTGGAAGCCGGCCTCCAATATACGGATTCCTGGCGGTACCAGCAGGATGACTATGCCGCCTTCCTGCTGGACATCCCGGAATTCGACCAGTTCCGCCGGACCTACGGGCCGGAAGCGGGCCGGAAACTGCTGACCAAAGTGGTAGAAACCTTCCAGCATCTCCATCTTCCCACCATTTCCCTGGCTCACATCGGCAGCTGCTGCTTCCTGGGCTTTACCAAGACCACCCTGAAGGACCAGCTGGACAGCCAGATCCAAAAGCTGACCCAGGCCATCCACAGCATTACGGAAGTGGACGGCTACAGCTGCACCCTGTACCTCCAGTATGCCCTGGCCCGGGGATCGGAAGTGGACAACCTGGACAACCTGCTGGCCCTTCTCACGGAACGGCTGAAGGAATCCCGGGATCAGCGGTACGGGGAATCGGTGTTCATCGGAGACCGGATCGTCTTTGACCGGGAAAAATTCGACACCATGGACGAACTGGTGATGATCAGCGATCCGGAAACCTATGAGATGGTCTACATGAACCAGGCTGCCCAAAAGGCCTACCACGTGGACGGGCCCCGGGAGTATAAAGAGAAAAAATGCTACGAACTGCTGGAAGGACAGAAGGCCCCCTGTGCCTACTGTCCCCTGTCCATCCTCCGGCAGGACCGGTTCCACACCGCCACCCATCACAGTGTGAAATCCGGCCTGGACCTTCTGGTCCGGGATACTCTGGTACCCTGGCGGGGGCGGGTGCTCCACTTCTCCATGGCCCTGAACCTGAAGGAATATGTGGATATGGACATTGCCCGGAACGATCTGATCTTCCGGGAAGCCGCCGCCAATGACGCGATTGCCATCGGTCTCCGGGAAGAAGATCCGGACCTGGGGATCCAGAAAATGATCATCCAACTGGCGGAAAACATGGGAGCGGAACGGTTCTACATTTTTGAGGAAGGCCCCGATGACACGGTGAGCGCCACCTATGAATGGGTCCGGAAAGGGCTGGAACCCATGAAGGATCAGCTCCAGCACGTACCCAAAAAAGACGTACAACTGTTGTACAACTCCTTTGACAAGGAACAACTGGCCTTGATCCCGGATATGCCCCAGCTGCTGGCCAAACAACCGGATTTCCATCTCCGGATTCCCGGGATCCGCAGCATTGTGTCCGGCCATCTCACCCAGGGGGAACGGTCCCTGGGGTATACGGAAGTGGTGAACCCCACCCCGGATACCTTCCGGTCCGCCAGCCTGCTGTTGGCCACCCTGACCCGGTTCTTTGCCATTATGCTCCGGATCCGGAACAACCGGCGGACCCTCCAGGCCAACAGCCGGACGGACCAGCTCACCGGCCTGGGGAACCGGTATGCCTTCCACGACACCATAGCCTCCCTGCCCAGTGGACAGGATCTGGTCTTTGTGTTCGGGGACATCAATGGCCTGAAGCGGGTCAACGACACCCAGGGCCATGAAGCGGGAGACCGGCTGATCCGTTCCGCCGCCCAGGTACTGGACGAAATGAAAGGCCTGGGAAAGGTGTTCCGGATGGGGGGCGATGAATTCCTCCTGATCCGGGAAATCGACGCTCCAGCAGAGGCTGATGAGCTGATCCACAGCCTGAAGGACCGGTACAAAGCCCGGGGCATCAGCGTGGCCCTGGGCGCCGTTACCTGCCGGACCCCCATCCCTGACGTGGACCAGATCATCACCCAGGTGGACCGGAAGATGTACAAGGACAAGGGCGTGATGTACGGAAGGAGAAGTACGGATAGATAAACAGGGCTGCTGGGTACGCAGCAGCCCTGTCAGCGGTCAGCGGCCATTGACCGCTGACAAGAAAAGGTGTGAAGCAGCGCTTCACACCTTTTCTTTTACCCGTGCCAGGAAATCCTCGAACAGCTTCAGCTGTTCCGGATGCTCCTGCCACATGTTTTCCGGATGCCACTGGACGGCTACTATCTGCTTGTGGTCGTGGGATTCCACGCTTTCCTGGACCCCGTCAGGAGCCACGGCGGTGACTTCCAGGGCCTCTGCGACCCGGTGGATGGCCTGATGGTGCCGGGAGTTTACATAAGCCTTTTCTCCCAGGGACTCAAACAGGTTGCTGCCGGGAACTAAAGTCACATGATGGGTGGGATACCCTCCCGGTGCCCCCTGGGAATGACGGATGGTGCACTGGGGATCCTCACTGGGCAGATCCTGGTACACATTCCCTCCCAGAGCGATGTTAATCAGCTGGCAGCCCCGGCAGATGCCGAAAATGGGTTTTCCGGCCTGGTAGAAGGCCCGGAACAGCTCCAGTTCGAACAGATCCCGTTTGTAGTTGGTCCGGCCGATCTTCCACTTGGGTTCCTCCCCGAACAGAGTGGGATCCACGTCCGGCCCTCCGGGGATGATCAGCCCGTCGAACAGGTCCACATAGTCCTCCCCCCGGGCTCCGGGCACATCTGGAAGCACCACCGGGATGGCCCCCAGCCGGGCAATCACTTCCACCAGTCCCCGGGGGGCAAAAGGCGCCTCCACCAGGTTGGTCACCTCCGATGCATAAGGATAGGTATCCGCCGTAATGGCAATGCGGCATTTGCTCATAAGTTTCCTCCTTCCGCCGGTTTTCCCGGCGCTGCAGTTGGTTCCATTATAGGAAATTGCGAAAGGAGATGCAAGGCTGCGGCTTCCCAGCATCCCTTTGTCCACAGAACGCACGTTCACAAATCCCCCGTCCGGCCTGTATTTCCGGGGTTTTCCCCAAAGTTGTCCACACCTGTGGATAACTTTCTGTGGAAAACTCCCTTTCCTGTGGAAAACTCCCTGGAGCCAGGTTTTCTGCGGGTTCCCCCCTCTTGCTCCCGGCACTTATCCACATGCCGGGGAATATGGTATAATGAAAAATATCCCTTACAGGAGAAAGGAGGTTTGTCATGGCCAAGAAAAAACTGGTGGAACTGGACCTGTTCGCCGAGCAGGAACCGGCAGCGGAACATCCGTCCCCCCCGCCCTCGGCCCGGAAAAGACCGGCTCCCCCGGTCCTGAAAAAGCCCTTTGTCACCAACCTTTCTCCCCGGTACACCTTCGACAATTTCGTGGTGGGAAATTCCAACCGATTTGCCAAGGCAGCCGCCATGGCCGTGGCCAACAACCCGGCCTTTGCCTACAACCCCTTTTTCCTGTTCAGCGACTCCGGCCTGGGGAAAACCCATCTGATGAATGCCATCGGCAACCAGATCCGGAAGAACCACCCGGATATGAAAGTGCTGTACATTTCCAGCGAAACCTTCACCAATGAGCTGATCGAAAGCGTGGAACACAACCGGCTGGAAGCCTTCCGGGAAAAATACCGGAACATCGACGTGCTCCTCATCGACGACATCCAGTTCCTCCGGAACCGGGAATCCACCCAGGAGGAGTTTTTCCACACCTTCAACACCCTGGAAAAGGCCAACAAGCAGATCATCATTTCCAGCGACCGTCCCCCCGGGGAACTGGACACCCTGGAAGAACGGATGATCAGCCGGTTCAATTCCGGCCTTACCGCCGACATCCAGCACCCGGATCTGGAAACCCGGATGGCCATCCTCCAGAACCTGGCCCATACAGAGCAGGTTCCCTTTCCCAACGATGTGATTCTGCTGATTGCCAGCAGCATCACCAGCAATATCCGGGAACTGGAGGGAGCCTACAACCGGGTCTGCGCTTATTCCACCGTGACCCGGGAACCCATTACCCTGGATCTGTGCCGCCGGGCCCTGAAAGAACTGGCCCTGCTGGACACCCCCCAGTTCGTTACCGTGGACGCCATCCAGCAGCAGGTGGCGGACCATTTCCGGCTCCACCGGTCGGAACTGATCGAAAAGAAACGGACCAAACGGGTGGCGGTGCCCCGGATGATCGCCATTTACCTGACCAAGGAAATGGCCGGCCTGTCCCTGAAGAAAATCGGAGAATGTTTCGGGGGCCGGGACCACAGCACCATCATCCACGCCTGCGAAAAGATCCAAAAAGACCGGCAGAAAGATCCGGAGCTGAACAAGGAAATCGAGGCCCTGACGGCTGCGTTGAAAAAGGGAGTGTGAAAACTTCACACCCCCGTTCCCGAGCCGAGAGTCCCGGGTCGCGACCCGGGACTGGGATGTTGCATTTTCCATGGAACACCCCCTATTGCATCCCAGCTCTCTGTAACCCCTGTCCCTGCTCTTTGCACAGGGACAGGGGTGTTTTTTGCCCGGTGGGAAGCAGTTTTCCACAGGGGAAATCCCTGTTCCACAGCCAGGAAGCCCCATAAAAAGGGATTATCCACATACTTATCCACACCTGTGGATAACTTTCAGTGGAAAACTCCCTGGCTTGTGGAAAACCCCTGGAGCCACAGCCCATGCCGGATCCGGGACTTTATCCCCAGATTTATCCACATGTCCACTGGAGGTGTTGTACAAAACCTGCAACACCTCCTAGCTGTAGAGCCGCATAGCGGCTCAAGTCTGGAGTCGGGAGTCTGGAGCCGAAGGTTAAATTTGCAGGCAAATTTTTTGAATGTGTAGAACCTTTGGACGAAATGATCTCTCAGATTGCTTTTGATTCTGGTTCTACAGAATCAAAGGGATCCGTCCAGCCAGACGGATCCTGTCCTGAGGCTTCCGACTTCAGACTCCTGACTCCTGACTTAAGTTATCCACACCCCCTCCTCCCTCTCCGCCCCCATGAAATGGGCTTATCCCCAAAGTTATCCACATCTGTGGATAACTTCCGGTGGAAAACTTTTTACCCTGTGGAAAACCCGGGGACCCCTGGCTGGCCGGGCTTTTTCCGGTTTCTTTCCTCCAGTTATGCACAGGGGCCGGACAAACGGGCCGGAATATGCTATACTATACTCATACAACCTTTGGAACCGGCCGGCTCCTTTTCCATACAACGTTGTGGGAACATTGCAGGACGCCGGTTGTCTGGAAAGCCGCCGGGCCCCTGGCGGTTTTCTTCCTGTTCTGGAAATCTATATCATATTGAGGGATGTCCGCCATGATCACCATTAAAGACTATGCCAAACAAAAGGGAGTTTCCTACGAAGCCATCCGCAAACAGATCAAACGGTATGAAGAAGAACTGGAAGGCCACCTGGTCAAACAGAACCGTTTCCTGATGCTGGATGACGAAGCCGTCCAGTTCCTGGACAGCAAACGGTCGGAAAACCCCGTGATCGTCTATGAACAGAACAAGGATGAGGAACTGGAACAGCTCCGCCACGAAAACAAAGTGCTGCTGATCCAGATGAATACGGTCCAGGACCAGCTGGGGAAAGTCCAGCAGAAGCTCATTGCGGAAATGAACGCCACCAAGCTGCTGACCCAGGAAAAGGTCCAGTATCTGGAATACAAGGCCCAGTCGGAACAGAAGGAAGTCCAGCTGAAGGATCTGGCCCGGGCCCGGGACGCCGCCCAGGCCAAAGCAGACCAGCAGGAAGCGGTGCTGCGGCTGAAGGAACAGCAGATCGGCGCCCTTACCGCCGCCAAGGAAACCGCCGCCGCCAGTCTGAAGGCCGCCGATGAAAAAATCGCCGCGGCGGAAGCCCGGGCCAAAGCCGCGGAAGAAGAAGCCTCCCGGCTGAAGAACCGGAGTTTCTGGGACCGTCTGTTCAACCGCTGACCATGTTTTTCAACAGGGAGTTATCCACATCTGTGGATAACTCCCTGTGTATAACTCTGGATTTGTGGATAACCGGAACCGGGCCCCCTGCCCCGTTCTTCCGGCGGCCCGGGAAAAAAGTTATCCACATTGTCCACAGGTTTTTCCACAGGACCGGCCTGTTTCGTGATATAATGAAGTCTCTATTAAAAGGATAAAGGATGGATCGGATATGACGACGAAAAACCTGGCCCAGGTCTGGGCCGAAATGCTTGCAGCCCTCTCCGCCAGCATGGAGGGCCGGAGCTGGAAAATCTGGATGGATGCGGCACATCCCCGGACCCTGGAGGGCAATACCCTGTCCCTGGATGTATCCAACCAGTTCACCAAGGATACCCTCCAGGGAAAATACCTGCCCATGATGGAAGAAAGCCTCTCCCAGATCTGCGGCCAGCCCATGGAGATCCAGATCGACGTAGTGGAACCGCCCAAAGAGGAACAGAACCTGTTTCCGGACACCCCTGCCCAGCCGGAAGAAGCCCCGGCTCCCGCAGCCTACCAGCCGGAACCCCAGCCGGCGGCCAAACCGGCCCAGGAATTCGATTCCCATCTGTCCCCCAAATACACCTTTGACAATTTCATCCGGGGCAAATCAAATGAAGAAGCCTTCAACTTTTCCATGGGGGTGGCCAACGCACCGGCCAAAAGCTACAACCCCCTGTTCCTGTACAGCGACCCGGGCCTGGGGAAAACCCACCTGATGAACGCCATCGGCAACTATATCCACAAGAAATTCCCCCAGATGAAGATCCTCTACACTTCCAGTGAAACCTTCACCAATGAACTGATCGGCGCCATCCAGCACAACACCAACGAAGCCTTCCGGAACAAATACCGAAACATCGACGTGCTGCTCATCGACGATATCCAGTTCCTGCGGAAAAAAGAATCCACCCAGGAAGAATTCTTCCACACCTTCGAAGCCCTGAAACAGGCGGACAAACAGATCATCATCTCCAGCGACCGGCCTCCCAAGGAACTGGACACCCTGGAAGAGCGGCTCACCAGCCGGTTCATGCAGGGACTGATCATCGAGATCAACCACCCGGATTTCGAAACCCGCAGTGCCATTTTGCGGAGCATGGCGGAAAAGGACCATCTGGAATTCCCTCTGGAAGTGATCCAGCTGATCGCCACCAATGTAAAGACCAACATCCGTGAGCTGGAAGGCGCCTACACCAAGGTCCACGCCTTTGCCAACCTGAACCACCAGCCGGTGACCATGGAACTGGCCCGGAAAGCCCTGAAGGACCTGGATATGGGAAGCACTGTGGACAAGGTGATCACCGTGGAAGCCATCCAGGAACTTGTGGCCGCCCGGTACAAGATCCGGGTGGAAGACCTGAAAGCCAAGAAACGGACCCGCTCCATCGCCTATCCCCGGCAGATCGCCATGTATCTTACCCGGGAACTGACGGACCTGTCCCTGCCCCGGATCGGAGAATGTTTCGGAGGCCGGGACCACACCACAGTCCTCCATGCCTGTGACAAGATCGCTGACGACAAAGCGAAAAATGACAATCTGGAACGGCAGCTGGCCAAACTGGTGGAAGATCTGAAGAAATGATCCCTGAGTTATCCACAACTTGTGGATAATCTTGTGTATAACTTGTTGGTAATTTTGTGGATAACCCGGAAAGTCCCTGAAAAAGTGGATATGTGGATAAGTGAAAACCGGTTATCCACAGAGTTATCCCAATGGTTCCAACAGCCTGGAATGGGGCTGGAGCGACTTTTCCACATACCCACAGGCCCTACTACGAAGACTACGAATTTTTATAATTTCATCGTTTTAGAAACAAGGAGGTACTGCCATGCAGTTTTCATGTGAAAGCAAAGAACTGGCTCAGAGCGTCAATATCGTAAAAAGAGCCATTTCATCCAGCAATAACGCACCGATTTTTTCCGGGATCCATGCCATTCTCCAAGGAAACACCCTTCAGTTGATTGCCATGGACAATACCTACATGATGAACAAGAAAATGGACGTGAACGGACAGGAGGACGGAGAGCTTCTCATCCCCGCCAAAGCCATCGGGGATCTGCTGGCCCGTTTCGATCCGGACGAAGTGCTCACCCTTCAGCAGCTGCCCGGTGAAAAAGAAATGACCCTGAAAGCAGCCAAGGCCAGAGGCCAGTACCACATTCCCCTGATGGACCCGGAAGAATATCCGGCCATGCCCTCTTTTGAAGGGGACCGGGTGCTCCGGCTTTCCGAAGAAGTGATGGGGAAACTGATCTCCACCACGGTGTACGCCTGTTCCACTGATGCCAGCCGGCCGCTGTACACCGGGGTCTACCTGGAAAAATCCGGTCAGCGGCTCACTGCCGTGGGCACCAATACCCACCGTCTGGCCATCAAGGATCTGGAACTGCCGGAGGGGGATGACAGCGAATTTTCCCTGCTGATCCCTGCCCGTCTCCTGAAGGAAATCGGCAGCAATCTGAACGGAGAACTGCCGGAACCGGTGACCCTGACTCTGAAAGAACGGCAGATCATGGCCCAGATGGGAAATCTCACCATTATTTCAAGCCTGATCGAAGGAAAATTCCCTGATTACAGACGACCCATCCCTCCTTCCTTCAGCAACCGGACGGTTTTCAACCGGGTGGACATGGAAAAGGCCATCCAGCGGGTATCCCTGTTTTCCCAGTCCGACTACAACATTGTCCGGCTGGCCATTGATGCAGACGGGATCGTGCTGTCTTCCGCCGTCAGCGACATGGGCCAGGGGAAGGAAATCATCGCCTGCCAGACCGTGGGGGAATCCCTGCCGCTGAACATCGCTTTCAATTCCCGGTACATGACCGACTTTTTCAAGAACTGCGGCACGGACCGGGTGAGCCTGGAAACCAACGCCTCTCTGTCTCCGGCCCGGCTCATGCCGGAAGGGGATGAAAGCTACACCTACATCCTGACCCCGGTGCGGGTCATCTTCTGATGCGCCTGGAAAACCTGCGGCTGCTCCATTTCCGGAACTACAGCCAGGTGTCCCTTCCTCTTGCACATGATATAACCATCTTTTATGGGGACAACGCCCAGGGGAAAACCAACCTGCTGGAAGGGATCTATACTGCCGCCCGGGGGTTTTCCTTCCGGACCCGTCATGAGGAAGAGCTGCCCAGCTTCGGAGCGGAAGAATGGGCGGCAGAACTCCAGTACCGGGACCGGTACGGGTCCAACCGCCTGCTGGTGAAACGGTATCCGGTCCGGGGCCGGACCAAAAAAGAGAATCTCCTGAACGGGAACCCGGTAAGCCCCCGGGAACAGTACGGCCTGGTGAACCTGGTGCTCTTTACCCCCGATGACCTTCAGCTGGTGAAAGGGGATCCTGCCCTCCGGCGGAAATTTCTGAATATGGAGATCGCCCAGACCAGCCCGGTGTACTATGACCTTCTGACCAAATACAACCGGGTGCTCCAGCAGCGGAACCGGTTCCTGAAACAGTGCCGGGACCGGGAACAGCTGGAGGAAGCCCAGCTGCTGGTGTGGGACGGAGCCCTGGCCCGGCTGGCGGCGGGGATCCTGGACCTGCGGCTCCAGGCCCTGGCGGGGATCGTCCATGCGGCCCAACAGGTTTATGACGGGATCACCGGCACCCAGGGTGCCCTGACCCTTTCCTATGTGCAGAAGCGCAGCGAAGGGGAGCAGGGGATTACGGAAAACCCCGGGCCGGCAGCCTGGGAAACTTTTTACCGGCAGCAGCTCCAGCTGCGCCACCGGCTGGACTATGTCCGGGGCTACACCAGCCTGGGGCCCCACCGGGACGATCTGGAGATTTTTCATGAGGGAAGGCCTCTCCGGGCCTACGGATCCCAGGGTCAGCAGCGGACCGCCGCGCTGGCCCTGAAACTGTCGGAACTGGAATTCATCCGGTCCGTCCGGGAAGAATATCCGGTGCTGCTCCTGGACGATGTGCTCAGTGAACTGGACCAGCACCGGCGGGAGAAGCTCCTGGGCTTCATCAACGGAACGGTCCAGACCTTCCTGACCGTCAACGACCGTCATCTGGCTCCGGTGGAAGGAGATGTGGCGGCTTACCGGGTGGCAGAGGGAACCCTGGAGGAACAGCCATGAAAGATTCGGAACTTCTCATCCTGAAAGTGCTCCGGACTCCCCGGGCCCGGCAGCAGTTCCTGCTCCACTGGCTGAAAAGCCACTGGCCGGAGATCCTGGGCCACACCGGGGCCAGCCATTCCCAGCCTTACCGGCTGGAAGAGGGAGTCCTGTACGTCCATACGGACAATCCCATGTGGTCCAACCAGTTCCACATGATGCAGGGGAAACTGCTGAATCAGCTGAACCGGCTCCTGGTGCCGGCGCTCCAGGGACGGAAACGGCTGATCCGGGAACTGAAGTTCTACCACGGGGTCATTGAGGAAGAACCCCAGCCCCGACAGGAGGCAAAACCCTTCATGCCCCGGCGGGACGACAGCCGGAAATGTCCTCTGTGCGGAGTACCCCTTATCGGAGATGAGGAAATCTGCTCCGGCTGCCGCCGGAAACAGCAGGAAGAACTGCGCCGGGAAATCCGGAAACAGCTGGATCTGCGGCCCTGGCTCCGGTATGAAGATTGCCGGGAGCTGGTGAAGTGTGATAGAATAACATTTACTGACGTGAAGGCAGTACTGGAGGAATGGGCCCTGAACCGGGCTCTGGACCCCCGTGCCACTGCCGGGGAAAAGGCTTTTGCCGTCATGGTGGAAACAGGCCTCCGGCCGGAAGCCCTTTCGGAGGAAACCATCCGGCAAACCCTGGAAAAAGCCAGAAGGAGACGGACTTATGTACCTGCACGTAGGAAATAATTATGTGGTGCGCTGCGACGAGATCATCGGGATCTTCGACATCCGGAACAAACGGACCAACATCTACCGGTTTTTCCTGAAGCCCAGACTGGGCGGGGACAATGTGGTGGACCTGACCGAGGACTACCCGCCGGCCAGCTGTGTGGTCACCCGGGACAAGATCATCCTGTCGGGAATTTCCAGCAGGACCCTGCGCAAGCGATAAAATCGGGAGGTTTGTATGGCGAAAAAGAAACAGACGATTGAAGAAGAGATTGCCGTCCACGGGGATTACGGGGCGGAACAGATCCAGGTCCTGGAAGGCCTGGAAGCCGTGCGGAAACGTCCCAGCATGTACATCGGCAGCATCAGCGGCCGGGGGCTTCACCATCTGGTGTACGAAGTCATCGACAACAGTATCGACGAAGCCCTGGCAGGCTACTGTGACCATATCCGGGTGATCATCCACCAGGACAACAGCATCACTGTTACGGACAACGGCCGGGGGATCCCGGTGGAAATGCACAAGGTGGGGAAACCGGCCATCGAAGTGGTCATGACGGTCCTCCATGCCGGGGGCAAATTCGGCGACGGCGGCTACAAGGTCTCCGGCGGGCTCCATGGCGTGGGGGTTTCCTGCGTCAACGCCCTGAGCAAGAAGATGGTGGTGGAGGTCAAGAAGAACGGGAAGATCTACGGCATCGAATTTTCCAAAGGCAAGACCACCCGTCCCCTGTATGTGAAGGGAGAATGCCCGGAAAACGAAACCGGCACCAGCGTCACCTTCTGGCCGGATGACACCATTTTCACGGAAACCGTCTACAGCTATGACACCCTGAAGCACCGGATCCGGGAACTGGCTTTCCTGAACAAAGGGGTCAAGATCCAGCTCACCGACGAACGGAGCGGCCAGGATGAGGTGTTCCACTACGAAGGGGGCATCATTTCCTTTGTGGAATTCGTCAACAAAGGGAAGGAACCCCTCCATGCCAAACCCATCTACGTGGAAGGGGAACGGCAGGACACCATTGTGGAAGTGGCCATGCAGTACACCGACGCCTACACGGAAAACATCTACACCTTCGTGAACAACATCAACACGGAGGAAGGGGGCACCCATCTGGCCGGGCTGAAACAGGCCCTGACCCGGTGCATCAACGACTATGCCCGGAAAAACGGCCTCTTGAAGGACAACGAGGACAACCTGTCCGGGGACGATGTCCGGGAAGGGCTCACCTGTGTCATGAGCCTGAAGGTCCGGGAACCCCAGTTCGAAGGCCAGACCAAGACCAAGCTGGGGAACAGCGAAGTCCGGGGCATTGTGGACAATATGGTGACGGAAACCCTCACCGAATACTTCGAAGAAAACGCGCCGGTGGCCAAGAAAATCGTGGAAAAAGCTATTATGGCCAGCCGGGCCCGGTCTGCCGCCAGAAAAGCAAGGGACCTGACCCGCCGGAAATCGGCTTTGGAAGTGAGCAGCCTGCCTGGGAAGCTGGCGGACTGTTCCAGCAAAAACGCGGAAGAAACGGAAATCTACCTGGTGGAAGGGGATTCCGCAGGGGGCAGCGCCAAACAGGGCCGGGACCGGAACTTCCAGGCCATCCTGCCCCTCCGGGGCAAGATCCTGAACGTGGAAAAGGCCCGTCTGGACAAAATGCTCAACAGCCAGGAAATCCGGGCCATGATCACCGCCTTTGGCTGCGGCATCGGGGAGGAATTCGACATTTCCAAAGCCCGGTACGGGAAAATCATCATCATGACCGATGCGGATGTGGACGGGGCCCATATCCGGACCCTGCTGCTCACTTTCTTCTACCGGTACATGAAGCCCCTCATCATCCACGGGAACGTGTTCATTGCCCAGCCTCCTCTGTACCTGATCCGCACGGGCAAGAAGCACACCTATGCCTACAGCGATGAGGAACTCCAGAAGAAACTGGACGAAGTGGGACGTCAGAACAACCCCTATGTCCAGCGGTACAAAGGCCTGGGGGAAATGAACCCGGAACAGCTGTGGGAAACCACCATGGATCCCAGCAAGCGGACAGTGCTCCAGGTGCAGCTGGAGGATGCGGCCACGGCGGATTCCGTGTTCTCCGTGCTCATGGGGGACAAGGTGGAACCCCGCCGGCAGTTCATCGAGGAAAACGCCGGCAAGGTTACCAACCTGGACTTCTAAGGAGCGTTTCATGACCATGGAAATCCAGCTTCCCCAGGGGAAGCTCCAGTGCAGCCGGACGGGAGGACCGCTCCTGATGGTGGTGGCCGGGGGCCGGCGCCCGGATCCCCAGTGGCTGCAAAAGGCTGCCGCCGGCCTTGTGGTGGCAGCGGCGGACCGGGGCGCGGACCACTGCCGGGCGGCCGGGGTGGTGCCCGGGTTCCTGTACGGGGACCGGGACAGTGCGGCACCGGGAGCCTGGGAGGCATTTGCCCGCCAGGGCGCCCGGGTCAAGACCTACCCGGTGAACAAGGACGATACGGATCTGTCCCTGGTGCTCCAGGATATCCCCGGTGACCGGACGGTGCTGGCCACCGGCATCTGGGGCGGCCGGGCGGACCATCTGTTCGGCAATCTGTATACCCTGCTGGCCTATGCCCGGAGGGGAGGCAGCGCCATCCTGGCCGATGACCAGGAAATGCTGTGCTACCTGCAGCCGGGAGAGGGTCTGCGGTTTACCGCCGGGAGGAAACGGCCCCGGGCAGTGAGCCTGCTGCCTCTTACTCCCTCCTGCCGGGTAAGCATTACCGGGGTCCGCTGGCCCCTGGACAATGCGGAACTGACCCAGGCCAACCCTTATGCCGTCAGCAACAAGATGACGGAGCCGGCCTTGAATGCCTTCTGCCGGGAGGGCATCGCCGGCGTCTATTTCACCTGGAAGGAGTGACCCCATGCTGGAATTCCACTGGCAGGATTTGATTTTCCTTTTGGCAGCCGGCTTCATCGGCTCTTTTGTAGATGCGGCGGTAGGCGGCGGTGGTCTGATCACCCTGCCGGCCTTTATGGCCACCGGCATCCCCACCCCCTTTGCCCTGGGGTCCAACAAACTGGCCTCCTCCATCGGCGCGGTGACCAGTTTCTTTACCTTTGCCCGGTCCGGGAAAGTGGACCGGAAGATCCTGAAGATGATGCCCCTGTCCTTTTTGGGCAGTGCCGCCGGGGCCTGTATTGCCTCCCTGCTGCCGGAACAGCTGCTCCGGTACATTGTGGTGCTGGCCCTGGTGGGAGTGGCTTGCTATACCTATTACCGGAAAAACTGGGACGGGGTCAATGAAATGACCGAAATGACCCGGTCCGTTGCCCTGGGCATCGCCGCCATGGCCTGGTTCCTGGGCATGTACGACGGTTTTTTCGGACCGGGGACAGGTTCGTTCCTGATCTTCGGATTCCTCTATTTCGGCTATAACTTCGTAACCGCTGCCGGGAATACCAAGGCCCTGAACCTGGCCAGCAACCTGGGAGGCCTTGTGGCTTTCCTGATGCTGGGCCGGGTGTATCTGGCCTATGCCCTGCCCATGGGGCTGGTGGAGATCCTGGGCGCCCGGCTGGGAGCGAAGATTGCCATACAAAAAGGTGTGGGCTACATCCGCACCCTGTACCTGGTCATGACCGTCCTGCTGATCGGCAAGCAGGTCTATGACCTTTTCTTGAAATAACCGCGTCAAAAAGACGCAGGAAGGAAGCGTGAGAACGTGGATGATCAGCAGAATGACAAGCAGACCATCTCTGCCGGCAAGGTAATCCCCGTCTATGTGGAAGATGAGATGCAGAAATGCTACATCGACTACGCCATGAGCGTCATCGTCCAGCGGGCCCTGCCGGATGTGCGGGACGGTCTGAAGCCGGTCCACCGCCGCATCCTCTATGCCATGAACGAGGCAGGGATGCTGCCCAACAAGGCTTATAAAAAAAGCGCCCGTATCGTGGGCGATGTTTTGGGGAAATACCATCCCCACGGGGATTCCTCGGTGTATGACGCCATTGTGCGTCTGGCCCAGGATTTCTCCACCCGGTATCTGATGGTGGACGGCCACGGGAACTTCGGTTCCGTGGACGGGGACCCACCGGCCGCCATGCGGTATACGGAAGTCCGGATGGGGAAGATCGCCGTGGAGATGCTCCGGGACATCGAAAAGGATACGGTGGATTTCATCCCCAACTACGATGAATCCCTGAAGGAACCCACGGTGCTGCCTGCCAAGGTGCCGGCTCTCCTGATCAACGGTTCCGCCGGGATCGCCGTGGGCATGGCCACCAACATTCCGCCCCACAACCTGGGAGAAGTGGTGGATGCCTGCGTGATGCTCATCGACAATCCGGATGCCACCATCGACCAGCTGATGACCGCCATCAAAGGGCCGGACTTCCCTACCGGGGCCAAGATCCTGGGCCTGTCCGGGATCCGCCAGGCCTATACCACCGGCCGGGGGGTTGTGAAGGTACGGGCCAAGACCCATGTGGAACCCATGCCCAAGAACAAGAACCGGATCGTGGTGACGGAAATCCCCTACCAGGTGAACAAGGCCAAGCTCATCGAGAACATCGCCCACCTGGTCCAGGACAAGACCCTGGAAGGGATCACCGACCTGCGGGATGAATCGGACCGGAAGGGCATGCGCATCGTCATCGAACTGCGCAGCGATGTAGTCCCGGAGATCATGCTGAACAAGCTGTACAAGCACACCCAGCTCCAGGATTCCTTCGGGATCATCATGCTGGCCCTGGTCAGCGGCCATCCCCGGATCCTGAACCTGAAGCAGATTCTGGAATACTATCTGGATCACCAGAAGGACGTCATTACCCGGAAATGCCGGTATGAACTGAAGAAAGCAAAAGAACGGGCCCACATTTTGGAGGGCTTGAAGATCGCCCTGGACCATCTGGACGAAGTGATCGCCACCATCCGGGCCAGCGCCAATGGGGACGTGGCCAAGGCCGCTTTGATGGAAAAATTCGGCCTCAGCGACCGCCAGGCCCAGGCCATCCTGGATATGCGTCTCCAGCGCCTCACCGGTCTGGAACGGCAGAAGATCGAGGATGAATATAAAGAAGTCATGGCCACCATTGCCTACCTGGAAGACGTGCTCAGCGATGAACACAAGATCATGGGCATTGCCCGGGAAGACCTGCTGGATGTGAAGAAACGGTTCGGGGATGCCCGCCGGACTTCCATTGTGCCGGACACCGGGGATCTGGAAACCGAAGACCTGATCGCCGAAGAAGACGTGGTGATTACCATCAGCCACCAGAGCTACATCAAGCGCCAGGCTCTCACCAACTTCCGGAACCAGAACCGGGGCGGCCGGGGCATCAAAGCCGGCAGCGGCAAGATTGTGAAGGAAGACAACAAGGTGAAGGGAGACTTCTCGGAACATCTGCTCATGGCCAGCACCCATGACAACATCCTGTTCTTCACCAACCGGGGCCGGGTGTACCGGCAGAAGGGATTCGAGATCCCGGAAGCCAGCCGCACCGCCAAGGGGACCTTTATCCGGAACCTGTTGCCTCTGGAAGAGAACGAAAAGGTCAATGCGGTGATTGCCGTAAAGAGCGGCATCAGCGAGGACGAGAAGAAGTTCCTGTTCATGGCCACCAACCTGGGCTTTGTGAAGCGGACCAGCGTCAGCGAATTCAAGTCCGCCCGGAAAGGCGGCCTGATTGCCATCAACCTGGGCGAAGGGGAAGAGCTGATCGACGTGAAGCTCACCAGCGGCCACAATGACATCCTGCTGGCCACCCGGGACGGGTACGCCATCCACTTCCAGGAAGACGACGTACGGTCCATGGGCCGCACCAGCCACGGGGTACGGGGCATCAACCTGCGGCCTCACGACAGCGTGGTCTCCATGGACAGCTGTGTGGACGACACGGGAGAAGTGCTCACGGTAACGGACAAGGGCCAGGGGAAACGGACCAACATTTCTGAATACCGGGTCCAGACCCGGGGCGGCAAGGGGATCATCAACCTGAAGGTGACCAACAAGACCGGCCTGATCGTGGGCTCCAAATTCATCAACGAATCCCAGGAAATCATGCTGATTTCCGCAGCGGGCATCATCATCCGGATGAACGCCGCTGATATTTCCACCTACGGAAGGAATGCCCAGGGCGTAAAGCTCATGGATCTGGAAGCAGGGGATAAAGTAGCCGCACTGGCCGTAGTGAATACGGTGGGTGAGGAAGAGTAAGAAAAAGGGGGGTGTTGCACGTTACGTGCAACACCCCCCTAGCTGTAGAGCCGCGTAGCGGCTCAAGTCTGGAGTCTGAAGTCTGGAGCCGAATGTTAAATTTGCATGCAAATTTTTGAATATGTAGAACCTTTGGACGAAATGATTGCTCAGATTGATTTCGATTCTGGTTTTACATAATCAAAAGGATCCGTCCAGCCAGGCGGATCCTGTCCTGAGGCTTCCGACTTCAGACTCCGGACTTCTGACTGAGGGGCTGTTGCTCATGCAACAGCCCCCTTTTCCTGTGGATATCCTGTGCACAAGTGGATAAGTGGCTCTGGATATTGTGGGGTGAACGGACTTTTGCACTATATCTGGGACTTACCCACAGAGTTATCCACAGGAAATGTGGATAACCTGACCATTTTTGTGGATAAGCCTGTTGATAAGTGGAAAACTTGACGGGATTTCCTCCATGGCTTATCCTGTTAAGAAAGAAAGCGGGACCGCTCCCGCTGAAGGAGGATACCAATGGCAGCACTGAACCAGAAAGCGGAAAGCTTCAAGCGTTTTGTAGAAAAGAAAGATCCCAAGGCCTTTGTGGTGGATCCCATCAAAGACGATCCGTTCCATACGGTGGTGTTCCGGTCCCATCTGGACGTGGAAGGGACTCCCCTCCAGCTGATCGTGGTACTGGATGACAGCGCCTTCGGGGTGATTCGGGTGCTGCTGGCTCCCAAGGCCCTGAAAGAAAGCAACAAAAAAGCCCTGCTGGAAATGCTGAACCAGTACAACAGCACCTACAAGGCTTTCAAATTCTATCTGGACAAGGAAGAATCCCTGATCATGGACACCTGCGTGATCTTCCGGGAACCCCAGGTGGACGGGAACATGATGTATGGCCTGTTCCAGATGATCAGCAAGGAACTGGACGAGAAGTACAAAGAAATCATGAAGACGATCTGGGAATAACAGCTGACAAAAGGGTCTGCTGACTGTTTTTTATACAGTCGGCAGACCCTTTTTCACAAACCGCACAAATTCCTCCATGGCCGGGTTGAAATGGAGGTCTTTGTTCCAGTCCAGGGTAATGAAGGCAGGCTGGAACTGACGGACGGACAGGGCATGGAGGTCCGGTTCCTGCTGGGCGATTTCTTCCGTCAGGAATCCGGCGGCCCCTTCGGACCGGATGTATTCCAGGATGGTGAACACCTGGGTGGTCTGGTGGAGGATCCAGGGATGGACCCCGCTCTGGGCAAACATGCGGCGGATGTAGGCGGTCTGGTCGAAATGGTCGGAAAACAGCACCAGAGGGATATTCCGGAGCTCCAGGAGATCCACCGCCTCTTTTTGGGCCAGGGGATGGTCCTGGCGGACGAACAGCTTCAGATAGCTTTTCCGCAGCAGCAGACAGTGGCTGGGTTCCTCCGGCAGCCGGTTGGTGACGCACAGGGCAAAGTCGATTTCCTGCCGGTCCAGCAGTTCGTAGAGCACCTTGGTGGTCTCTTCCACCGTTTCGATAGTGATCTGGGGGTGGGATTTCAGAAAGGCCCCGTGGATCTGGGGGAAGATGGTGTTTCCCCGCATGGTGGCGATGCCGATCCGGATCAGGGCCTTTCCGGTGCCCAGGGTACGGACCACCTGGCACAGGTTCCGGTAGTGGTTCTGGAACTGCCGGGCGTGTTCCAGGAGGATCCGGCCCCGGCGGGTGATCTGGATGTTGTTCCGGTTCCGCTGGAACAGGGCCACCCCGCATTCCTCCTCCAGTTCCCGGATGGCCTTGGAAATTCCCGGCTGTGAAATATGGCATTTTTCCGCCGCCCGGGAAAAACTCCCGCATTCGCAGACGGCGATGAAATATTCAATCTGAGTAAGTTTCATGATGGGCTCCTTGTTAAAAAACGGTCAGCGGTCAGCTGTCATTTTATTATAACCTGAAGTTTGGGTCAGAGAAAATAAAATATTGTACTTTTTCTGTTTCAATGGATACAATGGGCATACGAAAACAATCTGGAAACAACCTGTCCATGGCTGCTGTGCAGTGGGAAAGAGAGGAAATTATCATGACAATCAGCAAACGCGGTTATGATCTGCTGAATGATCCATTTTTGAACAAGGGAACGGCCTTCACCCGGGAGGAACGGAAAAAGTACGGCCTGATCGGTATTCTGCCCCCTCAGGTGGAAACCATCGAACTCCAGGACAAACAGGCCTATGACAACTTCTGCGAACGGCCCAACAAGGCGGTCCAGCGCCATTACCTGATGAAGCTGTTCAGCCGGAACCGGACCCTGTTCTTCCATCTGTTCTCCCACCACCTGGAAAAACTCATGCCGGTGCTCTATGCTCCCGGGGTGGCGGAAAGTGTGAAGCAGTACAGCGAACTGTTCACCACTCCCCAGAACGCCGTGTACCTGTCCATCGACAATATGGACGACATTGAGGAATCCCTGAAGAACGGGGCTTCCGGCCGGGAAATCCAGCTGATTGTGGTCACCGACGGGGAAAGCATCCTGGGCATCGGGGACTGGGGCACCAACGGAGTGAGCATTTCCACCGGGAAGATCCTGGTGTACACCGCGGCCGCCGGCATCGATCCTGCCAAGGTACTGCCGGTGGTGCTGGATGCCGGGACCAACCGTCAGGCCCTGATCGATGATCCTCTGTACCTGGGACTCCATCACGAACGGATCAGCGACGAACGGTACGACGCCTTTGTGGATGCCTTCCTCCAGACCGCGGAAAAGCTCTTTCCTCATCTGTATGTCCATTTCGAGGACTTCGGACGGGAAAATGCCGCCCGTCTCCTGGAACGGTATGAAGACCAGTACGCGGTGTACAACGACGACATCGAAGGCACCGGAGCCGTGACCCTGGCTGCCATCCTGGGGGGCCTGAAAGCCTCCGGGGAAAAGCTTACGGACCAGACCTTCCTGTGCTTCGGGGCCGGTACCTCCGGCATGGGCATTGTCCGGCAGGTCTTTGAAGAAATGAAGCTCCAGGGGCTCAGCGAGGAAGAAGCCCGGAGCCGGTTCTATCTGGTGGACCAGCAGGGGCTGCTGTTTGAAGATACGGAAGGGATGACGCCCCAGCAGAAACCCTATGCCCGGAAACGGAGTGAATTCCCGGCAGGAGCCAAACTGGACAATCTGGAAGACGTGGTGAAGGCCATCCATCCCACCATCCTGGTGGGAGCTTCCACCGCCGCCGGAGCCTTTACCAAGGAAATCGTCCAGGAAATGGCCGCCCATACTCCCCGGCCCATTATCTTCCCTTTGAGCAATCCGGCGGACCTGGCGGAAGCCAATGCTGACGACCTGCTCCACTGGACCGACGGAAAAGCCCTGGTGGCCACGGGTACCGCTTCCCGGAAAGTGGTGTATCACGGGACCATTTTTGAAATCGGCCAGGCCAACAACTCCCTGGTGTTCCCGGGGATGGGGCTGGCTGTGGCGGCCTGCCGGGCCCGGAAGGTTTCTCCCGGGATGCTGGCAGCAGCGGCCCATGCCCTTACCGATCTGGTGGACATGAAAAAGCCCGGGGCTTCCGTTCTGCCTCCTGTCCGGGAAATGGGGAATTTCACCAAGATCCTGGCGGAAAAAGTGGTGTGCCAGGCAGTGAAGGAAGGGCTGAACGGGATCCCTGTGGAAGATCCCAAAAAGGCCATCGAAGCCATCCGGTGGAAGGCGGAATATCGGAAACTGTAAGAGAAAAGGGCTGTTGCGAAAGCGGCAGCTCTTTTTTCGTGCCCAAAGGAGAAAGTTCAGCGGCCCTCCTTGTTTTCAGAAAATGTTCTTGAAATAAATACAAAAATCCTTTCCAGACGAACTAGTTAAAAAATGTACATAAAACAACTGTATATTTTTAAAAATCGTAATATGTTTTGTAAAAAAGAATGTTGCAAAAATGTGAATTAGTGCGTATAATAACTATAGCTTGCAAGGCCGACCGGTCATTTTATACGGGTCCCCGGCAAGAAATACCAGGAAAGCAAAGGTGTTGTTGATGAAAGCATGGAAAAAAGCGGTCGGCGCGCTGGCGATGACAACTCTCGTGGCGTCTATGTTTACCGGCTGCGGCAAGAAAGATGCAGCGAAAGACAATGGCAATGAAATCAAGATCGGTGCTTTGTTCGAACTGACGGGGAACGTAGCCAACTACGGCAAATCCACCTACAAAGGGGTACAGCTGGCGGTGGAACAGATCAATGCCAAAGGCGGCATCAACGGCAAGAAAATCAAGCTGGTGGAAGCGGACAACAAGTCCGAGCCTTCCGAATCCGGGAACGCAGCCACCAAGCTGATCACCAAGGATAAGGTTTCGGTTATCATCGGGCCGGCCACCAGCGGCTGCGTATCTGCCGCCACGCCGGTAGTGACCAACAGCAAGGTGCCTCTGATGGCTCCTGTGGCCACGGCTCCCGGGATCACCGTGGATGAAAAAGGCAAGGTACGGCCCTTCATCTTCCGTGCCTGCTTCACGGATCCCTTCCAGGGCAAACTGATGGCCAAGTTCGCCGTAGATACCCTGAAACTGAAGAACGTTGCGATTTTCTATGATTCTTCCAGTGACTACTCCAAAGGTCTGATGGATGTGTTCGGCAAGACCCTGGAAGAAAAAGGCGGCAAGGTGGTAGGCAAGGAAGCCTTCCTGGCCAAGGACCAGGACTTCAAGTCCGCACTGACCAAACTGAAAGCCACCAATCCGGAAGCTCTGTATGTGCCCGGGTACTATGAAGAAGTCTCCAAGATCATCAAACAGGCCCGTGAAGTTGGGCTGACCTGCCCGATCCTGGGCAGCGACGGCTGGGATTCTCCCAAACTGGCCCAGATCGCCGGTGCAGAAGCCCTGAACGGCACCTACTTCACCAGCGCTTATTCTGCCCAGGACAAGGATCCTCATGTCCAGCAGTTCATCAAGGACTACAAAGCCAAATTCAACGAAGAACCGGATACCTTCGCCATCCATGCTTACGATGGGACCCTGGCTGTGGCGGAAGCCATCAAACAGGCCGGCTCCACCGACGGCACCAAGATTGCTGATGCCCTGAGCAAGATCAAGGATCTGCAGGTTGCCACCGGCAAATACACCCTGGACCAGGATCACAACCCTGTTTCCGGCGGGATCATCATCGAAATGAAAGACGGCGTACAGACCTTCAAACAAAAGATTACGCTGTAAGAAACCATTACCATACGGCGTCGGATCGGTCTCCGGTCTGACGCCAAACTTTTTCACAAGGAGGGGTGCTTATGGATACCGGATCCTTTGCCCATCAGTTCGCCCAACAGATCGTCAACGGGGTATCCCTGGGCAGCATCTATGCCCTGATCGCTCTGGGCTACACCATGATCTACGGGATCATCAAACTCATCAACTTCGCCCACGGGGATATTTACATGCTGGGCGCCTATATCGGCTTTGTGGCCATTACCAAAGCCGGACTGCCGTTCTTTCCGGCCCTGATCGTGGCCATGATCGGGGCGGCCCTGGCCGGGATCCTCATTGAACGGATCGCCTACAAACCCATGCGGAACGCGCCCCGGATCGCGGCTCTGATCACCGCCATCGGCGTTTCCTTCTTTCTGGAAAACGGCATGATCCTGCTGGTTTCTCCCCAGCCCCGGACCTTCCCGCCGGTGTTCGCTCCCACGGTGTACCATATCGGGGGCGTGGTGGTGAACAACCAGCAGATCCTGATCCTGGTCAGCGCCCTGCTGCTGATGCTGGCCCTGACCTACATCGTCAACAAGACCAAGGCCGGGAAAGCCATGCGGGCGGTAAGCTATGATGCAGATGCCGCCAAGCTCATGGGCATCGACACCGACCGGGTGATTTCTACCACCTTTGCCCTGGGGTCCGCTCTGGCAGCGGCTGCCGGTGTGCTGGTGGGGATCTACTATAACTCCATCGATCCCCTCATGGGCATGATGCCCGGGATCAAAGCCTTTATCGCCGCCGTTGTGGGCGGCATCGGGATCCTGCCCGGCGCCATGCTGGGGGGCATCATCATGGGCCTGGTGGAAGCCATGGTCTCCGGCTTCTTTTCTTCCACCTACCGGGATGCGGCGGCTTTCGCCATCCTGATCCTGATCCTGCTCTACAAGCCGACCGGTCTGTTGGGCAAGAACGTGAAAGAGAAAGTGTAGGTGAATGCCATGAAGAGTTTACGTCAATCCCTCCACAAACAGGACCTGCTGGGCCTGGGAATCATGGTGATCCTCTTTGTTGTGTTCTACTTCCTCTTTGACGAAGAGATCCTGGATGATTACTGGGAAACCAACGTGATCCTGATCCTGATCAACATCATCATGGCCGTGAGCCTGAACCTGATCAACGGCCTTACCGGCCAGTTCTCCATCGGCCATGCAGGCTTCATGGCGGTAGGGGCCTATACTTCCGCCATCATCACCGTGAAGCTGGGGATGGATTTCCCCATTGCTCTCATTGTGGCCACCGTGTCCGCCGCCTTCCTGGGCTTCCTGATCGGCATGCCCACCCTGCGGCTCAACGGGGACTATCTGGCCATTGCCACCCTGGGCCTGGGGGAAATCATCCGGATCGCCATCCTGAACATCGACTATGTGGGCGGGGCCTCCGGCTTTATGGGGATCCCCCGGCTGACCACTTTCCCCATTGCCTTCTGGATAACGGTGTTCGTGGTCTATTTCATCAAGAACTTCAAGAATTCCGCTGACGGCCGGGCCTGCCTGGCCATCCGGGAAAACGAGATCGCCGCGGAAACCATGGGCATCAACACCACCAAGTACAAGGTGATGGCCTTCACCATCGGCGCCGGGTTTGCCGGTACCGCCGGTGCCCTGTTCTCCCATTACTACTACATCGCCCATCCTGCATCCTTCACCTTCATGCGTTCCTTTGACGTACTGACCATGGTGGTGCTGGGAGGTCTGGGCTCCATCAGCGGGTCCATTTCCGGGGCTGTGCTGCTGACGGCCATTTCCGCCGCCCTGGCAGATTATCCGGAATGGCGGATGGTGATCTACTCCATCGTCCTGATCGTCCTGATGCTGAACCGGCCTCAGGGGATCTTCGGCAACAAGGAACTGAGCCTGAAAATGTTCCAATCTATGAAACTGGGAGGTGGGTCTCGTGGCGGAACTGCTCAAAGTGAATAACGCGTCCATGATCTTTGGGGGCCTCCGGGCTGTATCCAACCTGACCATGCAGATCGACGAAGGAGAACTGATCGGTCTCATCGGTCCCAACGGCGCCGGGAAAACCACGGCCTTCAACATGCTCACCGGGGTGTATGAACCCTCTGAAGGGGAAATCACCTTCAACGGTCAGCGGATCAACGGAAAGAAACCCTATCAGGTGACCCAGATGGGAATCGCCCGGACCTTCCAGAACATCCGGCTGTTCTCAGAACTGTCGGTGCTGGACAATGTAAAGATCGCCTTCAACAGCCAGGTCCGGTACGGTCTGGTGGAAGCCATCGGCCGGTTCGGCCGGTATTTCAAAGAAGAGGAATCCATCGAGGAAAAGGCACTGGCCCTGCTGAAGATCTTCCACCTGGAGAAGCTCCGGGACGAAACCGCCAAGAACCTGCCCTACGGGGAACAGCGGCGGCTGGAAATCGCCCGGGCCCTGGCCACCTCTCCCAAACTGCTGCTGCTGGACGAACCGGCAGCGGGCATGAACCCCCAGGAAACCAAGGAACTGATGGAAATGATCCGGTGGATCAAAAAGGAATTCAACCTGAGCATCCTCCTGATCGAACACGACATGGGCCTGGTCATGAACGTGTGCCAGCGAATCTATGTGCTGGAATACGGCATCTGCATTGCCAACGGCACCCCTGAGGAAATCAAGCACAACAAACGGGTCATCAAGGCCTATCTGGGCGAGGAGGTATCCTGATGCTCACCATCAAAAATCTGAATGTCTACTACGGGGCCATCCACGCCGTGAAGGATCTGAACATGGAAGTGGGGGATGGGGAAATCGTCACCCTGATCGGTTCCAACGGGGCCGGGAAATCCACCACCCTTCATACCATTTCCGGACTGATCAAACCCAAAACCGGCAGCATCCTCTATAAAGGGGAAGAAATCGTGGGAATTCCCGCCCACAAACTGGTGGGACGGGGGCTGGTACAGGTGCCGGAAGGCCGTCACGTGTTTGCGGAAATGACGGTTATGGAAAACCTGGACATGGGGGCCTATCTCCGGACCGACAAAGACGGCATTGCCCGGGACAAAGAGAAAGTCTTTGAAAAATTCCCCCGTCTGAAGGAACGGATCAGCCAGACCGCCGGCACCCTGTCCGGCGGGGAACAGCAGATGCTGGCCATGGGCCGGGCTCTTATGAGCCGTCCTCAGCTGCTGATCCTGGACGAACCTTCCATGGGGCTGGCGCCCCTTCTGGTGCGGGAAATCTTCTCCATCATCAAGGAAATCAACAGCGAAGGCACCACGGTCCTCCTGGTGGAACAGAACGCCAACATGGCCCTGTCCATTGCAGACCGGGCCTATGTACTGGAAACCGGGCGGGTGGTCCTGTCCGGGACGGCCGCCGAACTGGCAGCCAGTGAAGCCGTGCAGAAAGCCTATCTGGGCGGCTGACAAGGAGGCAGAACCATGCAAGTGAAAGATCTGATGACCAAAGTCGTAAAAGTAGTCACCGGGGAACAGTCCCTGCTGGAAATCCGGGAACTGATGCTGAACAACAACCTGCGCCGGATCCCGGTGGTGGACGGAGACGGCCACCTGAAGGGCATTGTCACCGACGGGGATGTGGCCCGGGCCACGCCTTCCGACGCCAGTACCCTGGACCGGTATGAAGCCAACTACATCCTGGGCAAACTGAAAGCCAAGGACCTGATGACCAAGGCGGTGATCACCGTCAAGGCGGAAGACGGGGTGGAAACCGCCGCCTATCTCATGTACAAATTCAAAATCGGAGCCCTGCCGGTGGTGGATACCGCCAACAAAGTGGTGGGGATCATTTCCGATACGGATGTGTTCAAGGCCTTTGTGGACCTGTTGGGCTATGCCAAGACGTCCACCAAGATCACTGTGGATACCCAGGACCGGGTAGGGGTGCTGGCCGAGCTGGCAGACATCTTCAAGAAACGGGGCGTAAACATCATTTCCGTCCTGACCCGGAAGATCGGACCCAAACGGGCTGCCATTACCGTACGGGCTGATCTGACAAACGCCATGGACATCATCCAGACCATCCGAGATGCCGGGTTCGTGATCACCGACATTTCCACCCTGAAAGTAGATGATGCCCATGAAAACTGACACGGATTACAAAGTGGGGGACATTGTCCGGATGAAAAAAGCCCATCCCTGCGGATCCTATGAATGGGACGTGCTCCGGGTGGGCATGGACTTCGGCATTAAATGCCGGGGCTGCGGCCATTACGTGCTGCTGCCCAGGGCCAAGTTCGAAAAGGCCGTGCGGGAAGTCCTGGTGCATAAGGAAGATTGAAAAAAGGGGCTGTTTCACAGCCCCTTTTTTCATGTTATAATGGGGGGCAAAGCAGAAAATTTCCGGAGGTGTCAGTTATGAAAAAGTGGTTGGGAGCCTGTGTGACGGGCCTGCTCCTGACGGTCCTTCCCCTGCCGGCCCTGGCCGTCCACTGGATGACCCTGGGGGGCAGCGAAGAGGGCCGGATCTTTATGGACCGGGACAGCCTGAAACGGCCGGAGGACACCTCCCTGCTGGTCTGGGAGAAAGTTCTCTGGGATCAGCCCGATGCCAAAGGAATGACTGGCGAACTCCGGCACCGGGAATACGACATGAAGGGGAAAAAGTGGCGGCAGCTGAGCAGCTATCAGCTGGATGCCAAAGGGAGGAAGACTGCCGGGAACCGGAAGGTCCAGGAATGGCAGGAATTCCAGCCCATGACCAGTCTCTTTACCCGGGCCCGGTACGAATGGGATTATTCCCGGTGGCGGGGACCCTGGGTGTTCATTAAGACCCTCCCTGGTCTGGGCCGGAAATGGTTCAATCCGGATTCCCTGGAAAAGAAAGGCCCCAACACCTATCAGGTGTGGGAAAAGACCGTCATGAAAAAGCCGGTGAACGGCACCAAGATCCTGGTGTCCCAGACCCGGTATGATGTAAAGAACGAAAAGGCGAAGACCCTGTATCTGTGTACCTTTGACGAAGAGAACAACATGACCGATCACTATGCGGTGAACGATGTGTGGAACAAAAAAGGCGACACCTACGGAGAATATATCGGGGACCAGCTGGCCACCTATTATGCAAAGCATCCCCAGAAAAAGCAGAGGAGCAAATCATGAAAACCTGTCCCAAATGTCATAAAATCTATGAGGATTCCCAGAATTTCTGTTCGGAAGACGGCACGCCCCTGGTGCTGACTCCGGTGAGTCAGGCCATGCGGGGGGACGGCGCCCAGCCGGAACAGCCGGCAGTACCGGCGGAACCGGCTCCTGATCAGAAGGGAGAGGGGTCTGCCGGGGAAACCCAGGGCCAACAGACCTGGCAGCAGCAGAGTCAGGGAAACTGGCAGCAGGGGTACCAGCAACAGCAGTACCAGCAGTATGGTCCCAACGGGAACCCCAGCTTCAGTGCCCGGTTCCAGGCCAACATCCCCGATGCCAACACCTGGAAACCCATGTACTTCTCCTTCAACGGACGGATGAGCCGGGGGACCTATATCTGCCGGTGGCTGGTGCTGCTGCTGGCAGCGGTGATCATCGGCCTTATCTGCGGCATCCTTCCCTTCCTGGCTCCCCTGGGCTATCTGGCACTTCTGGGGCTTTTTGTATCCCAGATCTCCCTGGCGGTCCGGCGGCTCCACGACCGGGGCCATTCCGGCTTCTGGATGTTTGTTTGTGTGGTGCCGGCCCTGAACCTGCTCATGTTCCTGTACCTGCTTTTTGCAGAAAGCCAGCCGGGTCAGAATGAATATGGACTGGCAGAATAAAAAAGTTGTTGACAGCTGTCTCTGTTTTTGATATTATATACAAGATTTCTCTTTGAGAAGGCAACGACCGACTGGGTTTCCAACAACAAAATGTTTCAACTGAAACATTGAAAGAAAAAAAGTTGTTGACAAAGAAACGAAAGTCTGGTATTATATAGAAGCTGTCGCTGAGACAGTGAGACGAACTTTGAGAACTGAATATTGTTGACAGATGTGCGGGTCAAGTCACTTTTAGTGATGAGATCGAGTCACCTGGATGACAACCAGGTTAAAAAATCAAAGCTAGTT